>DFBL01000023.1 GCA_002366615.1 Candidatus Dojkabacteria bacterium UBA3081 | reverse complement strand
TAAAACAGACACTCTACTTAAGCAGTACTCCTATAGAGGTGTACCTGATATTAGAATAATATGCTTTAACCAAGTACCTGTAATGGCAATGCTCAGATTACCAACAAAAAAATCTGATGGAACAGCTAACCTCCATTCGGGTGCAATATGTACTGGTATAGATATAGGGACAGGAATAACTACATACTCCATGCATATGAAAAAGAGTCCATTTCTAAGTGACACCTATGAAATGACTGATTCTACAATAGATCTTAAAGAAAACAAACCTCTAAGTGGTATACAAATACCTTTTTGGAATGAACTCTTGGAGATAGCATTGAAATGTCAAGAAGTTAGTGGCTTAGGATATATAGGGGTAGATATAGCTTTAGATGCAGAGAAAGGCCCCGTTGTATTCGAAATGAATGCAAGACCTGGTCTTGGAATACAGGTTGCCAATCAAGCTGGTCTAAGATGGAGATTAGAAAAGATAAAGGATGTAAAAATTAAAAGTATTAAACACGGTATTAGAGTTTCTAAAAATCTTTTTGGGGGAGAAATTGAAGAAAGCATTGAGGCAATAAGTGGAAGGAAAGTTCTTAATATTACTGAAAAAATATATATTTATGACAAAAAAACAGAGATATCTAAATCTAGTAGTAGAAGAAAGAATACAAAAGAGTTAGTAAGAGCCTTTATGGATACAGGAATATTAACATCTAGAATAGATCCCAAACTAGCAAATAGGATAGGATATATGCAAGCACATAAAGATTTTAATAAGACAAATATCCCTGAGAATTTCAATAGTTTTAAGCAAGCTCAAGAGTATATAGATAAACATGAACAAAAAGTATGTAAAGATACTGATATAAAGAGATTAGCAAAAATTATTGAAGATGGAGAAATAAGGATAAGGCCTGTTTTTGATGTTCCTTTTAAGATGGCAAAGGAGTACAAAGTTTCTGAATTTGTATCATCTAACTCTGCAGATAGTATATATCCCATAACACTGGGAAGAGTAGACCTGTCTGGATATTTAATTGATACAAGTAATACCTTTTAACTTTAAAATCATATTCATGAGTAAAACATATAAACAATATCTTCAGGAAGCAGGAAATGTACATCTAGCCTACTATTTAGAAGCTGCTGACAGTTTAAATATTGAGTATGAAGTTTTAGTAAAGGGACTATTAGCAATATTTAGAAAGGAGAAAAAACATTGGTATATAATAAATACTGCTACACCATTAACAAATACTCCAAGTACTACAATTGCTAAAAGGAAGAATCTAACAAACAGGGTCCTTTCTAAATTTGATATGCCAGTTCCTAAACAATTGCCTCTTAAGAGCAAAGAGGATGCTGTTAGGTTTTTTAATAACTATAAGGATATCGTCATAAAACCCTCTCAACAGCTTGGTGGTATAGGGGTTACACTACTTCCTAAAGATAGAAAAGATGTTTTAAGAGCGTATTCATATGCTAAAAAACACTCAAAGGGAACAGGTTCTACCAAAGTAATTGGTGAACAATTCATACAAGGTGATAACTATCGACTCTTAGTATTGGATAACCAAGTTATTGGTATAGTTAGAAGAAAGTCTGCTTT
This sequence comes from Candidatus Dojkabacteria bacterium UBA3081, assembly GCA_002366615.1. Classification (GTDB taxonomy): domain Bacteria; phylum Patescibacteriota; class Dojkabacteria; order SC72; family SC72; genus UBA3081. The sequence goes on along the minus strand of DFBL01000023.1, from coordinate 28,056 downwards.
TGTTACAGGAAATGGTAAAGATAGTATTAAAAAATTAATAGAAAAAAAGAACAAAGGAAGAAAAAAAGATTTACTCAAGCCAATAACTATAGATAATGAAGTAAAACAGAGACTAGATAACCTAGGAATAAGTATGAAATATATACCTAAAGATAGAGAGGAGATAAGGCTAAGATATAACTGTAATCTCTCTACAGGAGGGACTACACAGGAGTGTTCTAAAGAAACCCATCAATACTATAAGGATTTAGCTATTGAATCTGTTCGTGTAATAGGTGCTAAATTTGGAGGTGTAGATATAATTACACCTGATATAACAAAGCCTACCAAATGTGTAATAAATGAAATAAACTATAATCCTGGATTGCGCTTACACTATAAAGTACAGCAGGGAGAAGTTGTTAAGGTAGCAATACCAATTATGGATTACATATCTAAAATAGTATAATAAATATAATGATAAAAACAGTACAAGGATTAAATCTAGAATCAGAATTCACAACAGTAAAAATAGATCTGGAAGGTCCAAATATTGGAGATGTGTCAAAGATTCTAGATAAAGTAGCATCATTTCACCCTATCTTTATTCACTCCTATGAAATATCCCCCACTCTACTTACTATAAGGTCTAAATTACCATTTCTTTGGAGAGAATCTGGAGAAACTCTAAATAATCTATCAAAAAGTTCTACTAACTTTAAAGACGCTTCCTCTTTCATAATTAATACTCTAATCAATAAGAGGATTAAATCAATGTCTACTATATCTCTTTTGCATTCCTGTATGAATAAAAATATTGAAATAACAACAAGCATTTTGGAGTATCCCAGATTAGAAGATCGTGATCAAGGCTTTGACAATTCATTCAACAGATATCTTACTTTAGGTTGTGGAAGAGGTTCACATATTACAGGCTCTGCTTCATCAACTAAAGATACACATATGGCTCAGAAGTTTCAAAGAGACAAATGGGCAACCAATATCTTCATCGAAAGAATGCAATTACCTTTACCAAAATGGGGGGTGTTACCAACAAAAAAATCTATCGAAGGGATGTGGGATGAGTTCGAAAAACCCGTCGTTATTAAACCAACAGGCTTAACTGCAGGAAAAGGAGTAAGTGTTGGAATTGATACTATAGAAAAAGCCAAAAAAGCTTTCGACTATGCAAAAGAAAAAGTAAATGATAAAAATAGAAACTCTTGGCAGAAAAAAATCATGATACAAGAGCAGGTGCAAGGTGAAGATTACAGGCTTTTAGTTATAAATGGGAAACTACAGGTAACAACTAAGAGAATTCCGGCTTTTATTGTCGGTAATGGTAAAAAGAATATTGACCAATTAATTAATGAAGAAAACAAAGACCCAAGAAGAGACCTCTCAAATCCTGCACATATATTAAAACCTATAAACATTGATAAGCCTCTCTTAAACTACCTTAAAGAACAAAATCTCTCACTAGACTATGTTCCCCAAAAAGATGAAAAGATACAAGTACGTAAGGTTGCTAGTATGAGTCAAGGGGGTATTACCCAAGACTTTACTGAAGAAGTAAGCAAAGAAATTCAAATCATTGTTGAAAGCATTGCACACTCTGTACATGCCTTTACCCTCGGTGTAGATGTTATGTGTAAAGACATCTCCAAACCCTTAACAAAGGATAATGGAGCTATTCTTGAGATAAACACAATGCCTGAGACCTATCTAAACCTCTACCCTGTTTTGGGCACACAGAGAGCCTCTGTAGCAGATACCTACATAGATGAACTACTTGCACAAAACAAATGTAAAAGATTTGTACTAGTTGGTCAAACTAAAGATGATCTTCCTACCCTTTTAAGAAAAAAGAAAGATATTAAACAGCAACAGAATGTGGGAGAGATAGTGGGGGAAAAATACTACATTAATGGAATGGAGATGGACTCCCAAGCTCATAGATGGCAACATGTAGAAGCTATCAAATGCAATGCCTCCTTAGATGTAATTTTGCTACATTTTAGAGATTGGAATGAAGTGAAAGAGTATGGCCTAGGTTTTGATTACATTGATACCCTTTATATAACAAAGGAACTCTCTAAAGAAAAAGAGCAAATGAAAGTAGTAAAAAGATACAAGAGAAAAGGATTAATAGATAAAATAAAGACAATATAAAAAATATGAACTACCTAATAATCGACAAACTACAACCAATAATTGGTGAGAAAATTGCATATGCCTCAAAGAGGATAATTGAAGAATTGGACAAAAAAAATATACCCCACTCTCTTACCTACCTAAACGAACTAGAATTTGAATTCATCAATGGTGAAACATTGATAAAAGCAAAAGGTCAAGATATAACAAAATACACTCACATCATATTCAGAGGTCATGATTTACACAGTGAGTTACAGTATCAATTCAAAAAATACATTGTGGATTACATTGACCAATATAATGTGCTCAATCCTGAAAAGAAGATCCTTGTTCAAAATGAAAAAACCATTAAAAAACTCCCCTACTACAACAAAATTGCACTTGCACTCTTCTGCTCTCAAAACAGTATCCCCTACTTTAACACTTACTTTAGAACAGATGGTAACTACCTTGCACACAGAGATGTACTCAATGCCTACCCTTTAATTATGAAAGAGTACTCAGGTGCAAATCGAATAGAATTGATTAATGGGGAAAAGAAAATTAAAAAGAATGTATTCAAAATTAACAATGCAGATGGGTACAGACAAGAACATCTTAAAGAGTTAAATTACTCTAGGATGTTCATACAGGAATTTTCAAGTAGTAAAATAGACTACAGAATATTTGTTAGTATGGGTAATATTGTAGGTGGTTGGAAGAGAGAAGCTAAGGAAGGTTTCATGACAGTGAAGAAAGGAAAATACTCTGCTTACAACAAACCAGGAACAAAAATCCAGGAACTTGCGTTAAATGTTGCACAAAAACTCAAAGCCGATTTTCTTGCGGTAGATATTATGGAAATAGAAAACAAACCATTACTACAGGAAATAAGTATGAACCCAGGATTTAAGGCTTATGAAACGAAAATAAAAGAAGGGACAGTAAACATAGCAAAGTTAATAGTTGAATCCTTTCCTAATTAAATACCGGCCTTTTTAAATATCTCATTCCATTTCTCTTGAGTTGGTACTATCTTTGCTTTAGGTAATAATCCTTCATCTACCCATCTACACTGCTTAAAATCTATTTTCCCTGCATAAAGCTTCTCATACATTGATTTATCTTTCTCAAGTTTCTTTTTTACTCTCCTATACCCTCTGAAATACACAACATCTCTAGTGTATATACCTGGATAACTAGTATCCTCTAGTCCTCTTTTTACTCTGTAAGCTGTATTAAAAGCTGACTTTTTTGGAATAACACCCAACAAACTATTATACAGTTGCCTGAAAGTCATTCTCTCACCAATATATATAGCCCATACCATTGCAGCTTTACTCTTTAACCACTTCTTTGTTAGTAAATTCATATTCTCTTCGTTCCAAGTTGCCAATCCTTCCTCAATATCAAGATAGCTTGGTAAGTTAGCTCTTGATAGAGCCTCAAAACCTGTCTGCTCTCCATTAACAGCTCTAAGCACATGAGTACCTACTTCATGGACTAAAGTTTTCTTTAATCTAAATTTTGAACGTTTAATGTTAGGATCCAGTAATACCCATCTACTCTTAACACCTACCTTAGCTCCATTTTTGGCTATACCTTTAGAAGGTTTAACCTTCCACCCTTGTATACCAAAACCATCAAAAACTGTATTGAAAACCCTCTCTATCTCTTCATATCCAAGCATCTGGTTCGCTTGTCTAGAGGGATATTTAACAATATTGTATCCACTAACCCTGTTTCTTAAAACTCTAGAAGCATTTCTAAAAAGTAAAGGAGATGTTTTTCCATACCTATGATATGAAATCTCACTAACAAGCTCATTATTACCTACTGCATTCATTAGCCTATGAGACTCCTCTTTAGAAGCTATTAATTCAACGTAAAAATTTGAAATACGAGGATCAACATCAGAGATAGTTTTTAAAGAGGAAAGCTCTTTTAATATCTGAGCATTACTGTTTTTAGTTCTTCTATACTCAAACTGAGGTTCATATATATCAGAATTAAAGAATTTCTCTTTCTCCTGCTCTAAATTCGTTGGTGTAAAAACTAAGCCTGTAGGTATTCTAAGTTTAGAAAGATACTTAGTAACATCCTCTAATCTCATCTGTGCTTTTCCTGATTTTGAAAACATATCTCTAAACTGTTTAATTTACTTATTAAACACAAAAACTCTTTCACCTGTTGCCATTAATTCTAATGCTATACCAGTTCCATTCGCAACACAATACATCGGTTCATCTGCAACATATGCTGGTACACCAATAGCCTTTGCAAAAAGCTTATCTAAATTCCTCAATTTAGATGTACCACCACTCATAGTAATACCCCTATCCATTATATCGGCAGAAAGTTCAGGAGGAGTCCTCTCTAATACACTCTTTATACTCCCAATTATACTAAGTAGAGATCTTTTTACCGCAGTTGCTACATCATTTGAATTTATGGTAATGGCTTTAGGTAATCCTGCACCAAAATCTCTACCCCTTACTTCCATACTCTTAGGATTTCTAATATCTATTGCAGAACCTATCCTAATCTTAATATTTTCAGCTGTCTGTTCCCCTATTAATACCCCCTTCTTCTTTTTCATAAAGTTGATAATTGCATCATTAATTGCATCTCCTGCTACTCTTAATGACTCGTACTCTACAATACCATCCAAAGATAGTACTGCTACTTCTGCTGTACCTCCTCCTAGATTAACTATCATATTCCCTGAAGATGTCTCTATAGGTAAGCCTGCACCTAATGCAGCAAGCAATGGCTCAGGTAACATAGTAATCTGTCTTGCACCTGCATTATTTGCTGCTTTTATAACGGCTCTTTGTTCTACAGTAGTAATTCCTGCAGGTACACTTATTACCACATCAGGCTTAAATACCCTAGACTTACCAAGGGCTTTGTTAAAAAAATACTTAAGTAAAGCCTCTGTAACCCTCGAATCAGCAATAACACCATCCTTTAGGGGCCTTTTAGCAATAATGTTCTCTGGAGTCTTCCCTATCATCTTTTTAGCCTGGGTACCAACAGCAATAACTTTAAATGTATTTACATCTATTGCAACAACAGTAGGTTCAACAAAAGAGATACCCTCTCCCTGTACAAAAACAATTGAATTTGCGGTGCCTAAATCAACACCTAATTTCTTTCCTAACATCACTAATTATACCAATAAAAATGGGATAATGTGTGATATACTAGAGAACAATGAGCAAGACAGATTTTAATAGAAAAAGTTTCTCTTTAATTTCTCTTCTAGCTTCCCTTTTTGTATATATAGGTGCTGTTGCAATATACTTCTATGCAAATGGCTGGAGAGTGGGAGATATTAATCAATTCTTTATAAAAACGGGAGTAGTAACAGTAGAATCAGAGCCTTTCTTAGCTACGGTATACGTCGATGGAGCTGAAAAAGGCAGAACACCTAAAAGTGTTAGCCTACCAATAGGCGTATACAATATCTCTGTATACAGAAGTGGATATTTAGAGTGGAAAAAGAGTGTTGAAATAAAGGATGAGAAATCTACCCCAGTATATCCATGGTTAATAAAAGAGGATATACAAGGACAAGAAATCTTTTCATTAGAGGGTAAAAATTATATTAATAGCTGGACAAGTAAATATAAGGACCATACATATTTCTTAATCAATGAGTACGATGCTATCGGACAGAAATATCTCTACTCCCTTTACAGGTTTGATCTAAACACAACCTTTTGGGACTTAAACAGTAACCCAAGAGTAGTTCTTACATTTGAAAGCTTAGAGCAACCAGAAGTACTACTCTCCCTTTCACCTAGTGGAACACTTGGGGTACTAACGATAACCACCCCCGATAGTACAAATAGCTACTTACTTGACTCCTCAAAGATACTAACACTTGACCAATTAAGTATCCTCAATATCTCAGCCTTTTCTTCATACGAAATGACTTGGTCTAAAGACAACAAATATTTGATGTTTGAATCTGATAGTGATTTAGTATCCTTCGATATAACTAAACAAACAAGGTATCTTTTACTTAAAAAATCACCTGAGAGCCAGTATCTTTGGAATACTGATGAGCAGGGGGTTTTTTATAAAGTCGAAACAAATACCCAAAACATCTCTGAAAATATCCATTCCTACCTCCTAACCGTAGAGCTTATGGATGGCTCATCCCCTAAAACCTTAGTTCAAGACCTCTACTTTCAAACAGATACAGAATATATAAAGAGATATAGAGATGATACAGGCTCAGGAAAATATGCTCCATTCACAAATTCTCCAGAGAGTACCAAAAGCGTTGGTGCAATTGAGTCCTTTGATGTTAATCAAAATGCAAAGGGTATATATATACAAACAGAAACATCCTCATACTGGTATAATCTTGATACAAAAAAGTATCACCTAATCTCTTCATACCCTTCGCAACTAGTAGAGATCTCGCCTGATAACAATAAACTAATATTTAAAGACACAAGTGGATACTGGGTCTTTACTTTCTTTAAAGAGGATGGAGATCATACAACTACTATTGGAGCTAAAAAGATAGATAACTTAGGAAAGAAAGTATCTAACATATCATGGCTTTCAAATTTTTCCTATGTAATATATTCTAAAGAAACTGCAGTATATATATCTGACAAAGATGGAGATAACGAGGCAAGAATACTGGACGAAACTAATTCCCTCCTTTACTTTGATGTAACTAACTCAAGTAATGAGTTGATAACCATATCTCTAACAGGAAATATTAACGAGGAGCTTTCTGATATCTCTATCTACTTATACTCTATTCACTAGCTACTTCTTTATTTTTACTTTCTCCGTAGCATAGAAATTCTTCTTAAAACCTTTGCCCAACATCATCTCTGTGTGTGCTTGCAGATATGGAATAAATCCAAAACTTAACATTTGTACAGCTATTAAAGCTATTTCTCCAAAATCTAGTATATGTCTCCACCATGGCCAATCTTTAGGAGTAGGAATAAGTTTCCTCCTATAATATATTAGGAATCCATTACAAACTATTAACAACCCTAATAAGAAACTCATAGCAGTTGGTAGATTATAGGATGCAGAACTATAAGCATATCTATTACTGAAAACCCCTAACAGATCTAACCCTACAGTCATCAGATACACTACAGTAAAAAAGAGTATGTAGTTTTTTACCATTGAAAATACCATATGAAATTTCCAATTCCAAGGAATATCCTTAGCATATATTAAAGCCGCTAGTGTTGTTGGAAATATAATAATCCCCCACCCCCACCTATGTTGCTGCTTGTAAAAAGACTTGTAAGACTTAATCATAGTCTCATTTTCGACAGCATCACTGGTACTTGGGAGATATACCTCCTCCCCTCTAAAATTACCCTTGTACCTGACAACAGCATTCCAAAAGAAAGTTGTATCATCTATACCCAATTCGGGATCCCAGAAATGAACCTCTTTCAATATCCTAAGATTTACTACATAGGATGAAAAGGTTGCCTTTGAACTAAATACACTTCTTGAAAAAGGAATAGTCTCATACTTTTCGGTAGTCCAGTTGTGTATTGTAACTAATGTTAACATAGTAGATTGAACTCTGATTAATACAGGAACTCTCCATATGTTGTTGTTTAGTGTATATATAGCACTTGTAAAATATCTATGATCTGGATCTTCTACTGTAAGATATTTGTAAGTAATAGCCGATAGATATTTGGGATGTGGTCTTAAATCACAATCACAAGTTACTAGTAAATAGTTATGAATATCTTTTCCCTTCCTTTCTAAATCTTTTACAAACTCTCTTGTTGCCCAATTAATGTTTGCCCCCTTTACCCCAGCAGCCTCCCCCTCTATACCCGCTGGGTGTACAAAGTACTGCATACTAGCAAATACTTCACCATACTTCTCTTTTAATTCCTTAAAATTTGGAATCTGAATCTCATTTGCAGTTCTCTCTTCCATTGCAACAACTACATGTATTTTCTTTGCTCCAACATCACTCTTCCTCCAGGCCTCAATTGATGGTTCTAAAACATCTAAGCCCTCTTTGTAAACAGGACACAGATATATATACTCTAGCTCCTCAAACCTCTCACTATCAACCTCTTTAATCTTTGAAAGAAAATCAGTATCCATATCCCTGTGCATCCTCTTTACACCAAGAGCTACCCCTACTACAAACTTAATGCCTCTGTATACCCAGTAAATTATTAAATATGATATGTAGAAGACAAAAACATCTTCCCATCCAAGTAGTGCAAAAATCAAGGGAGAAAGAACAAAAAACCAAATCATACTACCTGGTATAAATTCTAAAACTCTCCTTAGCCACTTAGGTGTTTGTGTAGGATATCCATCCTTCCTGTCAGGTGGTTTAAGTTGATCAATTGTAATTTTATTTTCCATATAATAAGTATATTATGAAATAGATGTAAGTGCACCCGACCGGAATCGAACCAGTAACCTACGCGTTAGGAGTGCGTTGCTCTATCCAATTGAGCTACGGGTGCAACCTCCAAATTATACCATCTTTAACCAGAAAACGGACTAAACAAATATGTTTCGTGGTATAATGCCCATTGACATGGAAAGCAAATATATAACAGTAAAAGGTGCCAAAGAACACAATCTTAAAAATATATCTCTAAATATACCCAAAAACAAGCTAGTAGTAATAACAGGAGTATCAGGAAGTGGAAAATCTTCGTTAGCATTCGATACCCTATATGCGGAAGGACAAAGAAGATATGTAGAATCACTCTCCTCGTATGCTAGGCAGTTTTTAGGCTTAATGCACAAACCAGAGGTAGATCTAATATCTGGTCTTTCTCCAGCAATATCGATAGATCAAAAGACTACAGGTACAAATCCTCGCTCTACAGTTGGTACAATAACAGAAATATATGGATATCTAAGGCTTCTTTTCGGACACGTTGGTCAGGCCTACTGTCCGAAGTGCAGAGAAAAGATTAAATCACAAAGTATTCAACAAATCTCTGTTCAGATTACAAAATTAATCAGAGAGAAAAAAGAAAACTTCCAAATACTTTCCCCTTTAATCAAAAATAGGAAGGGAGAATACACAGCGCTACTAGATAAACTACGTTCAAAAGGATTTTCTAGAGTATTCATAGATGGAAATACCTACCATTTAGATGATATAGAGGATTTAAAAATAGACTCTAATGTTAAACATACAATAGATTTAGTAGTAGACAGATTAACATACAAAATGATGGAAGATAAAAACCCCTTTAATAAAAGGCTAATAGACTCTTTGGAATTAGCCTCTTCCCTTTCAGATGGAGAGATAAAGATACTGATTGACAAAAAAGAGTATTTCTTTTCAGAGAAAAATACCTGTTTTAAATGTCAAATATCATATCCTAACCTAACTCCAGCCTCCTTTTCTTTCAATACTCCAGAGGGTGCATGCCCTAAATGCTCTGGACTTGGAAATATAAATGAAATAGATGTATACAAAATATACAACCCAAGTCTAACTATTAAAGAGGGAGGAATATTTCCTTGGGGAAATAGAACTACAAAGGATTCTTGGACAACAAGAATATTAGAAAGTGTTGCTAAAGAGCATAACTTTGATCTACAAACACCCATAGGAAAATACCCAAAAGAGATTTTTGATTTAATATTCTTTGGCAAAGGAGTAAAAGATAATTACAGAATAAGATATACAAATAGGTTTGGTAAAGAAAGAATATATGATACACAGTACGAAGGAGTGACTAATGAACTAAAAAGATTGTACAAAGAAACAAACTCAGATTACAGAAGAGTCGATATTGAAAAATATATGACACAAGAAACCTGTGATATATGTAATGGTAACAGGCTTAAACCATATTCTCTAAGTGTAAAGGTCGGAGATTACAATATAATAGAACTGACTAATTTACCAATAGAAAAACTCAAAAAATACTTTACCTCTTTACAACTAAAAGGAAACAAAAATGAGATTGCAAAACCCATAATTAAAGAAATAAATAATAGATTAACATTTCTAGTTAGTGTAGGCCTCAGCTACATAACACTCTCAAGAAAATCTACTACACTCTCGGGAGGAGAATCACAAAGAATAAGGCTAGCTTCACAAATTGGTACTGGCTTAACAGGTGTTTTGTATGTCTTAGATGAGCCCTCCGTTGGTCTTCATCCTAAAGATCTTGACCAACTTTTACTCTCTATCGAATCATTAAGAGATTCTGGTAATACGGTAATCGTAGTAGAACATGACGAAGAAACAATGAAAAGGTCTGATTGGATAATCGATATCGGACCCAAAGCAGGTTTACATGGAGGTAAAGTAGTTGCTCAGGGAGAGATTAAAGATATTAAAAAATCTAACTCCTTAACAGCGAAATATCTTACTAAAAAACTAAGGGTAGGAGAGAAATTAGAACCAAGCCTTAATTTAGATATCAAAAGCAAAGAATATATATCCCTTAATGGTGTAAGAACAAATAATTTAAAAAATGTAACCCTAGATATTCCACTTAACACCTTTACCTGTATTACAGGGGTTTCAGGAAGTGGTAAATCATCTCTGATTAACGATACTTTGTATCCTGTATTAATGAATAGGAAGATGCATGGAAAACAAATAGAGGGAGAGTATGACAATATTGAAGGATTAGATAAGGTAGACAAAGTAGTAGGAATTGATCAAAAACCGATAGGTAAAACCCCTAGATCTAATCCAGCAACATATACAGGAATATTTACATATATTAGAAATCTCTTTGCTCAAACAAAAGAGGCAAGAGCAAGAGGATATAAACCTGGTAGATTTAGTTTTAATGTTAAAGGAGGAAGATGCGAAAAATGTAAGGGAGATGGAGAAATAAAAGTAGAGATGCAATTTCTTCCCGATATGTATATTACCTGTGATGAATGTAACGGAAAAAGGTATAACAACGAAGCTTTAAGTATAGACTATAAAGGGAAAAACATTGCAAATATCTTAGATATGACAGTAGAACAGGCCCTAACCTTTTTCAAAGATATTCCATATATAAAAAGAAAACTTAAGGTATTAGAAGATGTAGGTCTTGGATATATTAAACTCGGACAGTCTTCTCTAACACTTTCTGGGGGAGAATCTCAAAGAATAAAATTAGCTAAAGAGCTCTCAAAACGTACTACAGGACAAACAGTATATCTTCTAGATGAACCTACTACAGGATTACACTTCTATGATATTGATAAGCTACTTACATTACTTAAAAAATTAGTCTCTAAGGGTAACACTGTAATAGTGATTGAACATAATTTGGAAGTAATAAAATTTGCGGACTGGATTATTGACTTGGGACCAGAGGGTGGAGATAAGGGAGGAGAGATAATTGCTCAAGGTAGTGTAAATGAAATTATTAAAAATCCTAAAAGCTATACTGGAGCTTGGTTAAAAAAACTATAAAACACTCTTTCCCAAATTCCTATACTGGTGGTGAAACTTCTCTATACAATTCCCAACACCCCCAAATCAACTCACCCATACACCATGTAGTTCAAAACATATATACGCTTAAAAAATCCAACTTAGAAACACATTAAGAAATTGATGTTCAAATATTTAAAAATATAGAACACATACTTTTGTCAAAGTAGTAAGTTAGGGAAAATGAAAATTTCTTCGTGTTTCACTAATAGCACATCGCAAATACCCACTCTTTATCACTCTCTTTGCCACAATATATACAATTACCTTTGCCTGTTTTAGAAAAGCACCTATTTGTAGCCTTTGTCTCATACTTAATAGCATCTTCACACTCCTTACTACCACACCAATATGCTTTAAGAAAACCTTTCTTCCCCTTTAGAATGTCTTTGAACTCTTTATATGATGATACTTGCGTAGTACCCTCCTCTAGTATTTTTTGAGATCTTTTAAGAAGCTCCGATTGTATATTATCTAAGATAATTTTAATATCGTTTCCTATACTATTAACACTAATCTCTTCCTTTTCGTTTGTATCTCTTCTTACTATAGTAACCATTTTCTTTTCTAAGTCTCTCTCCCCTATCTCAATTCTAACTGGCACACCCTTCTTCTCCCATTCATTAAATTTAAAACCAACAGATACAAAGTCTCTCTCATCTAGATGTACCCTATCAACTACTGTGGATAGTTTGCTTTCTACATCTTTAACAAACTCCATAACTTTATCTTTATTTCCCTCTTTGTAAATTGGAATTATCACGACCTTTATAGGTGCAATTATAGGAGGAAGGACAAGCCCTAAATCATCACTATGAGACATAACTATGGCCCCCATCATCCTAGTACTCACTCCCCAACTTGTCTGCCATGGATACTCTAGCTCTCCATTCTTGTTTATATATTTAATATTAAATACCTTAGCAAAATTCTGACCCAAATCATGTGAAGTTCCAAATTGCAAAGCCTTCCCATCTTGCATCAAAGCCTCTACTCCATATGTATCTACTGCTCCTGCGAACTTTTCTGATTCAGATTTCTTGCCCCCATACATTTCCAATGCGAGAACCTCTCTTGCAAATCTCTTATACATTTCTAATGCCTCTATTACCTGTTTTTTAGACTCTTCATGACTCTCATGAACGGTGTGACCTTCCTGCCACAAAAATTCCGTTGTCCTTAGGAAAAGTCTGGTTCTCCTCTCCCATCTAACAATATTAGCCCACTGATTGATCTTTAATGGTAGATCTCTCCATGACTCAATCCATCTAGAAAATGTATCATACATAATTGTTTCTGAGGTTGGTCGTACGATAAGTTCATCTTCTAATTTTGCTTCTGGATCAACCTCTACCCCCATTCCATCCTTGGTCTCTTTTAATCTGTAATGAGTGACTATTGCACACTCTTTTGCAAAACCTTTAACATGACTAGCCTCTTTCGAAAGAAAGGATTTTGGTATGAATAACGGGAAATATGCATTACTAACTCCCATCTCCTTTATCCTTAAATCAAGCTCTCTTTGAATATTCTCCCATATAGCATAACCGTAAGGTTTAATAACCATACATCCTCTAACAGATGAATTCTCAGCTAATTGTGCTCTATCAATGATATCAAGATACCACTGAGAGTAACTTTCACTTCTTGAAGTTATACCTTTGTTTGACATAAGAGTATTCTACTACACTTTTTTACTAATATACAATCTTAGGACCAAAGCCCCAATGAGATGAAGCTTTAGCAAGTGCACTATCTGGGTTATTCTTTATCCAAACCTCTATATCCAACCTTTTCATAGCAATATCTCTAGCTTGAACCATAGCTTCTACTCCCGCCTCTATTCCCCATGGATGACCTAATACTCCTCCTCCAGCCTGTAAAATGATATCCTCTCCTAATTTCTTAATAGACTCACCAATAGAGCCGGAATGTAAACCACCTGAAGCAGTATGCCAAACTCCTTTCATCCCAAACCAATTCTGCCCTAGTGTCATAGGACCTTGAGGGGTAACAGCTGACTGCAATGCTTCTTGTATTAATTTCGGTTCATTGTAATTCTCCATCTTTGTCTTAGGTGCACCCCCATGAAGAGAATCTACGCCTAGTAAACGCATGATTTTTGCGATAACGACCATAGACATAGAGAAGTCCATTATCTCTCTCTTATCATACACTCCGGGCCCAGATTCCCTATCTAAAAGTCCATGCATTGCCCTATGTGCATGTATTGCTAGTCCAGGATTCTGATTTCTTACGGTCTGTACAGCTGTAAAACCAGTAGTTACAACATCCATCATCATCCACCTACCACCCTGCTCCTTAATCATATCTGCTCTTTCCAGCATTATATCCATATCGGAGTGTGTAGTATTACACAAAAACATCTTTCTCTTACCAGTCTTCCTTTCAATATCTCTTCTCACCTTATGTACTCTTCTACATCTATTCTCAAACTGATTAAAATACAAGCTAGTTAAATTCTCATCATCCTTAATACCTTGATACTCTCCTTTTGCAGCTGTAAAGAGAATCTTAGCTAAAGCAGCCTGTTCTTTAGCAGTCCTTCCAATTTTTGGTTTAGCTACGGTACACATCAGTGGACCACTTTCAATCTGCATAAACTTCCTAACACCATCAATACCAAATTGTGGTCCAGGGAAACTCTTTACAATACTTTCAGGGAATCGGACATCTATTAGTCTGAATGCTTTTAACATCTTCATACTATCTATGTTTCCAGCAATCCCAGCTAAAAGTCCCGACATATTTCCTTCTTCAAATATCTCCCTCTTATACGCTATTTTAAAGGTTTTTGTTTTAGGATCTAAATCATATGCTATAGCTTTTAATTTATCAGCAAGCTTTACTCCAGAATTTTTACCAGAAAATACCTTTGTCCAAGTACCAGTAGAGCTTTCTGCAGCACAACTAGCTACAGCATCCTCAAATTTATCTTCTGGAATTCCATCTGCTAATTCAATATCTAAATAGGTAATTAAATAGTCCCTATCAGCATTCTTTGGTTTCCAACCTTTAGGAGCAACATAATTAAATTGTACAGCCATGAGCAGTAAGTATTAATTTAGTAGTATAATTGTAGTCTATGATAGAAGAATTTGCAAAGAAATATAGTATAGAAAAGTACAGAATTGATCAATTCAATCAGAAGTATTACAAAGAATACCTTTCCTCTTGGGATGAACTAACCACATGGCCTAAGGATTTAAGGGAAAAATTAAAGAAAGAAATTGCCTTCTCTAAACTAATTCATCAGGAAAGCAACATATCAAAAAATAGAAAAACAGAAAAAGTACTTTTTAAAACAGAGAAGGGAAACTTTGTAGAAAGTGTATTAATGAAAGTAAAAGGAAGAAATACTGTATGTGTTAGCTGTATGAGTGGCTGTCCTGTTGGTTGTATATTTTGTGCTACAGGTCAAATGGGTCTTAATGAGTCTCTAGACAGCCAACAAATTATCGATCAAATCCTTTACTTTGGGAGGAAATTGAGAACAAAGAATGAAAAGATATCCAATATTGTATACATGGGCATGGGAGAGCCACTACTCAACTTAGAAAGTGTTTCATACTCAATTGAGACTATTCTAGACAAGGATAGACTTGCATTTGGGAAAAGGCGTGCAACACTGTCTACTTCAGGCTATGTACAAAATTTAAAGACCTTTTTAGACAAAAATTACGGTGTAAAAATCGCTATAAGCTTACATGCACCTAACCAAAAACTAAGAGATATGTTAATGCCTAAAGTATCAAAAAGTAATACTCTAAAAGATCTTTTTAAGGTATTAGATGAGTATACACAAAACAGTAACAAGAGAATTACTTATGAGTATGTCCTGCTTAAGGGGGTAAATGATTCTGTTGGAAATGCTATAGAGCTTGCAAATTTACTAAAAGGTAGATTAGCACTAGTTAATCTAATTAATTACAATGAAGTTGGATGTTTACCTTTTAAAAAATCAGATAATATTAAAACATTCCAGATGATTCTCCTAAACAATGGTATCAATTGTACTATACGAAAATCACAAGGTGGGGATATTAAGGGCGCATGTGGACAGCTAGCAGTCGATAGTAATAAGTGTTAGAACCCTCTGGAAAGTATTAATAGAAAGGGCCTCGCTAAGGAGGCCCTCAATATTGAGATTAGTTTAGTTATCAATTACAACTACCATCTCTCATCATAGATCCGTTTCCATTTCCCTGACCATTTCCTCTCTTCATTCCTCCCTGACCCATACCTAACTCCTCTCTAATTTGATTAGCTTCCTCTATATTTCCTTCCTTAGCTAATTCTCTAGCCTGTACAAAAGCCTCAAAATCTTCTTGGCTTTCGATATGCCTTAATACTCCAGGAGTTCTTCCATCCTCTTGCATAAGAGCTTTCCAGTCCTCAAAGTTCTTGCTTTCAAAAACCTCCTCCATCTGAGCTTCTCTTTCCTCAGTATGGTTAGGACCTACTTTTGTATAGTCACCTCTGTAAGCATCAGCCTTTGTTGTAGTAAACGCTATTACTCCTAAAAGAGCTACTGCTAAGGTTCCTAGTATAATTCCTTTGTTCTTCATGTTACTTGTTGTAATAAATTAAGTATATGTAGAGAACAGTAGATATATATCTCTACAAAAATATATCTACAAAGAGAATAAATTACCTCTCTACTTAGTATTACGTATTTATTGATAAATTTCTTGCATTTTTCTTCCTCTACCCTCCCAAGGAAGTATCTCAGAAGCTTTAAAGAGACCCTCTCCAACAGTATTACCCCTAACCTTTATCTTCTCTCCTTTAACCAAATTAACAGCCCTTCTTACCACTGCAGAAGATACATCTATTCTCCAAACAGTATTGTTAAAACTTTTAAGTATTAATTTATCATTCTCTTCAAGTGAAGATATACTACCTGAGAGATACCCTTGCTCAGGTCTGCTCCATACTTTGTACCTTGGATCTGTTAACTCACTGTAAGAAGGTATTCTCTCTGCTAGCAACTTATTTACATTTTTAGGCACACCTAGAGAGTGTATCCCTATACCTAAAAGTATAATAGTGGATATATTTATCAAAAGTAGTTTAAGAAAGGAGATCTTGTATCCCCTATCAGTATATCTAAAGTTAAGATATCCTACTACTACAAACAAAATTGTAAGTATTAACCATATTGTAGGTATAGCTAGTATAAGCAACTCCAAAAAATCATTTACAGAGAGCACTAGATTTAATATATCACTAGATTCAAAGAGATATATTGATAGTGCAAATCCAACACTTCCAAATATGATATTCAATACAAAGAGAGTCCATAGTATTGAGTTTTTTAATACAAAGCTCCACTTACCAATTGGTTTAATATCCTCTTTCTCTATTTTTTCAAGTATTCTGTTAGATATTTTTGCCATATTTTTGTACTAATATCTTAAACTTTTTCTTCCCTCTATTAATTAAAGATGCTACTGTACCACTTGGAATACGAAGAGCATCTGATATCTCATTATACTCCATTTGCTCAAAATACCTTAGTATTAAAACATCCCTATACTTCTTCTCTAATCTTTCTAAAATATTTCTTACTTCAAGTCCCTTTAAATCTGTCAAAAAATCATCCTCTATGTTACTTTTTGATGGTATTTTGTCAAAAATCTCATCATCTTGTACTGTATCAAATTTATTGTTTTTCTTTCTTAAAAAGGAAACAGCCTCATTATGAGCTATCCTGTATATCCAACTAGAGAATTTATATTTCCTGTTATAGCTATTAATATTCCTATACGCCTTTACAAAAACCTCCTGAAGTATATCCTCTGCATCTTCTTTGTTAACGTAAAGTATTCTACGGATATATCTTAGTAATTTCTCTTCATACCTCCCAATTATATATCTATATGCATTAAGATCTGAAAGAACAAGCTCCACTATCTGAGCATCAGATAGTTTTTCAATATCATTCTTCTTCGTTGTTCGTCCTTCTTTTCTCATTGTTTGTTTACTACTTTAAAGGAATCGGGGTGACTCGACTTGAACGAGCGACCTCTACGTCCCGAACGTAGCGCTCTAGCCATCTGAGCTACACCCCGTTACTCTTTATCTTTTTACGGTAATCTACATACTTCTTAATTAATCCCAATACTAGGACTAATGAATCATCTACTCCTCCAAAAAAAGGTATTACATCTGGTATTAGATCCATTGGAAGAAGGATATATAGTATGGCTATAAAAAATATCCAATATTTTTTAAAAAACATATATAAATATATTGAGAAATTAATTACATCCTCTCTACTACCTTAATACCCAGTACATTTAAACCATGTCTCATTGTTTGAGCAGTTGCATTTACAACATTCAAAAGAAAATCTCTGTTGTCAGAATCTAAAACTCTTACATTTTGGTAGAAGGAATTAAACAGCTGACCCAAGTTAAACAGATATGTACAAAGTGTACTTGGAGAGTAGTTAACAGCGGAGGCTAGCAATACCTCTTTGTAGTTGCTAATTACCCTTAGAAGTTCTTTACTACAGTTCTCTAGCTCTCCAGTTGCCTTCGGGTTAACTTCCTGTTTAGCATCCATTAAAATTGAATTACATCTAGCATATACATACAGTAAATATGGGCCTGTATCACCGTCAAAGGTCGTAGATCTTTCAAAATCAAATACTACATCCTTACCAACTGTAACTTTAAGAAAAGAGTATTTGATTGCAGCCATAGCTATTAGGTCACTAACCTCCTCTATTTCCTCTTTACTCCATTTCCCATTTGATACCATTGCCTCTTTTACTCTCTTTTCTGTTTCATTTAGTAGCCACTCTCCCTCTATAATTTTACCCTTTCTACTTGACATCTTTTCTGCTCCAGGAAGTCTTACTAAACCATGAGAGAAGTGTAAAGACCTGCTAGCAATCTCTGGTTGTAATTGCGAAAGAACATCAAAAACTACTTTAAAGTAAGAGGACTGTTCATTGGCCGTTATCGTTATAGATTTATCAAAAGAGAAGTCAACAAACTTCTGTAAAGCTAGAGCTATCTCTTTGGACTCATATGTTGGAAGCCCCTCGCTGTTTACAAACACTCGAGTATGCAACCCCTTACTCTCATCTCCTTCATAAATTACAGAGCCTTCACTCTCTTTAAATATATCCTTTCCTTTTCCTTGCATATTCTCTTTAACAATCTGTAACCCTTTCTTACCCATTTGGCTTTCAAAGTAGTATTTATCAAACTTAGTACCTGTTCGTTCATATATCCTTTCAAAATACTCTAAACACCACTCCCTACCCAATCTATACATCTTTGAAATATTCCTCTCTTCAAGTTGTGTAAAATACTCTTTTCTTTCTAAAGATGGTATGTATAAAGAGAAAAGGTAGTAGTTAATATCCTTTATCTCTCCTATTACACTCTCTACTTTCTCATCGTTATATATCTTAAAACCTAACATATATGCATCTCCAAGATATCTAACCCTCTCTACCAAAGATCTGTTTGATAGCTCAGCGAAAGTAATACCTTGGTCATTAAGCATCTTTTCTAATCCCCACATTGTCTTAGCGACATGTAATCCTACATCACCTTGATAGTTAACTCTCTTAACACAGGCTCCTAGAGCCTGTGTAAGACATGCAAATGATTCTCCTACCATATTGGTATACAGATGACCTATATGGAAGGTTTTAAAGGGGTTTGGATCAGTATATTCAATTAAATATTTCTCTCCATTTTTAACATCTAATTTAAAATACTCATCACCTTTTACATTTATCTCTTCTAATACTTCCAGCAGGTATTTCTCAGAGAAGAAGAAATTAAGAAACCCTGGTTTAACAGCTTCAACCTTATCAATATCATCTGATTTAGGATATTTACTAGCTATACTATTTGCAACATCCATTGGGTTGGATTTAAGCTCTTTAGATATTCTCATTGCAATATTGGAGGTTAAATCTCCGTTACTGGAATCATTAGGCTGCTCAACCACTACATCCCCTATTTCTACACCTAAACCTTTTACAATATCTAAAAGGTTTTTAGATATCTGCTCTTTAATTTCTATCATACTTCTTAAGTATATATTAAAAACGCACTCGGAAGGAGTCGAACCCTCAACCCTCGGTTCCGAAGACCGATGCTCTATCCAATTGAGCTACGAGTGCATATACGATTATACCTCATCTTCTAATACTTGAGATATTTTCTCTATTACGCTCTCCCAATCCTTTCCATTGTAATGGATAAAGAAGTCTGCTTCTTCTTTTGTAGGTATATCAAATTCCTCTATTTGCTTTATGAAAAGGTCCTTCCATACTCCATTCCCCTTCTCTTTATCTAAATCATTAGCCCTCCTCTCTATCTCCTTTTTATGAGTATCCACAAATATTAGAAAAATTTTTACATCAGGAACTATCTCCCTGACTGCTAATACTCTCCTCTGCCTTTCTTCCTTTTTCAGATTACAGGAGTCTTGAATAATATTTAACCCCTCCTTTGCAAAAAGCTTTATTAGAAGCTCTCTAATCTCTTTTGTGAATTCCTGTCTTAATTCATATGAGCTACCCTTTGGACTATTGTCATCTTGGAAGGGCTCAATTGTGTTGAGCATATCATGTATGGAGCGACTTTCAATGGTTATAAAGCTCTTAGGAAACCTCTCCTTTATCTTCTCTACCAACCAACTTTTCCCCGAAAGAGAAAGTCCTACAGTAAAAAGATATATCATTTCTCTAATTCTAAATTTAGTAAGTGTACTTGGGCAGATTCGAACTGCCAACCTTTGGTTCCGCAAACCAATGCTCTATCCAGTTGAGCTACAAGTACATATTTAATAGTCATTTTACCACATATCCTCTACTTTATCTGTATATTTCCCTTCTCATATGTAACTAAATATTGAACATTGTACTCAGAGAAATTTTGAAGTGTTTCACTACTTGGATGCCCGAAGGAATTCGCTTCCCCAGCTGAACATATGGCTAACTCAGGAGAAACCATTTTTAGAAATGTTTCACTACTGGAGGATGAGGAACAGTGATGACCAGCCTTGAGCACATTATACTCACCATCAACTAATCCATCTCGAAGCATAACATCCTCTGCTTCCATTTCAATGTCTCCCATAAGGAGAAATTTCTTTCCCAAAAATTCAAAACTAAGTACCAAAGAATCATTATTCAAATTGTTGTTAAACTGAGGTACACAACCCTTCTCTTTTTTGTTCAGAACTGGCCACAGCACCTCAATCTCCATATCTTTAAGCCGTATAGTGTCACCTTGCCCAATTTCTCTAAAATTATCATAATTTTGTAACAAATACCTATAGTTCTCGTTGTCATAACAAACAGGATAGTACAAAATCTCTCCTACATCATATCTCTCTAGCACCTCTAAAAGACCTACCAAGTGATCATCATGGGGATGAGTTAGTAAAATATACTCTATCTTTCTGTCATATATCGGTACATATTTACTAAGCTCATACAGTATTTTCTCATCTGGACCACCATCAATTAGAAGTTGAATATCTCCTTTTTGTACTAAGATAGAATCTCCCTGTCCTACATCTAAAAACACTACGCTATCCTCATGTTTAACAGTAAAAAGATATATTACTCCTAACAGTAACCACAATATATTTTTGATTAACCTACTTCCCATTTTTTGCCTCCTTCATATACCAATTGTTCAATGATAAAGGATATTTAAGTAAACAAAAAAGAAAAAGGCCTGTATATATACATACAGCTAAAAGATTCTTGTTTAATCCTACTTCTACCATTTCCATATTAGAGGATATTAATACAAAATATTTAAATATACTAAGTTGTAGATATGGAATTAGGTACAATACCCTTAAAGGAAAGAAGATATTAATCAAAGTAATCCCCAATCCCCAAAATATCGTACTGTTAACTATGGGTACTACCACAATATTTGAAAGTAAAGAAACAGCAGATACCTTTCCAAAGAACATTACAGATATCGGTAATGTAAAAAGAATACATGTTAATGTTGGTAATACACTGTCTTTGAGAACAGTACTTTTAATCTCCTTAAAACAACCAGAAAAGAATATTAATCCTGTTGTAGAAAGAGAAGAAAATAGAAAACCAATATCATGTAAAAGAAATGGATTAAAAAGAATTAGTAATGTAATACAAAAAAGTAAAGAAACTCCCCTATTTACCTCTCTGCCTAAAAGAAGAGCAAAAAGATACAAAGTAGTCATAGTAGCAGCCCTAACAAGGGATGATGAGAGACCTGAGAAAACAGAAAAGAGCCATATACAAAGTATCTTTAATATCACAACCCACTTCCCACTATACTTTCTTGTTAACAAATCTATACCATTAGCTACTAAAGCTACATTGTATCCAGAAGCAGCAACAATATGGGAGACACCCGAGTTATTTAAAGCCTCATTAAAATCATCAGTAAAGATTCTCTTACTACCAAACATAATGCCTATCAGCAGAGATGCCTCAGGCTCTCCTAGGGCACGCTCTACTACTCCTTCTAACCTATATCTAACCTCTAAAGCAGTATTTCCCCAATCACTACATTCATACTGCTCAATCTCTAAAATAGAGTATATTCTTCTTCTAAAGAGATACTTTCTGTAATCAAACTGAGCAAAACTCTTAGGTTGCACAACTTTTCCTTTAAATTTACATCTCTGACCTACATGTAAATCAGTTCGTTGCCTAAATCGTACTAAAGAATTGCCCACCCCCTTAACTTCTGGATGGAACAGGTAGCTACTTGCACCCTCCTGAGAGGTAACAACCCCAGTTATCCACACATTCTTACCAGTGAAACTTTGGACATTTACTATCTCTTCACTAATTTTTTGATATTTTGCATATCCAAAAAAGAATACAAAGATAGCTGATATTAAAAAGATTTTTAAAAAAGTACCTAAAACTTGTACATGCAAAAATAGCCTGTATGAAACAGTGCCAACAATTCCCAAAGCAATTGAAGGAAGAAAAATTCTTAAAATTGTCAAAAAGGAGATAGCTTCTTGATCAAAGAGTACCCTTTCTAACAAATTCCCAGTTGGAATTATTAAACTAAGAATTGTAAAACAGAGTAAAATAGCCTTGTAATCAATGAAAAACAACATTAAAGCTTTAATACGATATTTAAAAGTCTTTAAAGACATATGAAATCTTTAAATTTGTTAAATGTAGCTTCCCCTATACCACTTACAGTTAAAAGATCCTCTAGTTGAGTATATGGCCTTCCCTCGATTATCTTTAAGGCTGTAGAGGGTCCTACTCCATCTAAAGTCTCTAATTGCTCCTGTGTACCATTATTAATACTAATACCCTCATTGTTACCATCCTCTTGCTCTTCTCCTTCCTCTGCTTCACTTTCAGGTATCGTTATATCTACAATCTCTTTAGGTAGGCTAAAAGTTAGTAATTGACAGTTGTAATCTGTTTCAAAAGGTATATAGATCTTCCCATTATCTACCATCTTAGTAGCTAGATTTATCTTCATAGATATATATTTATACCCTGCTTGAGTAGTAAAACCATTTGCCTTTTTAACAGCATCTATTACACTTGCTCCTTTATCAAAGCAGTACACACCAGGAGTTTTTACAGCCCCACTAATATCAACAAGTATGGGACATAGATCTATCTCTTCTTCTACCACATCCTCTTCTAACACCTCTATTTCAACACTTTTTACATCTTCCTGCTCTACTTCCTCTATTACAACCTCTCTGTTTAGATTAGAAATTAAAGCGAATATATCTATATCCTCCCTATGGACAAAGAAAATGTTTGAAAGAAATCCAAGCAGAAAAAAAAGAAAAAGGATAGCAATATTTTTTACCTTAAGCTTGTTTTTCACTTAAGTTATTTTAAGACAATGGTATGAAAAATATATTAAGAATTCTATCTTGTAGTATTAACCTTCATGAATCTGAATACTATTAATCAGCACATCATTGATTGGCTTATAGTTCTCGTCTACCTGAACCTTTTGCATTGATTCTAGTACCGCAAATCCATCAGTAACTTCCCCAACTACTGGATATTTTCCATTAATCTTATTCATATCTGCACCAGGCAAAACAACAAAGAATTGAGATGCATTAGCCATACCAACTTGATACTCAGAGAAAGCAACCATATTCTCTTCCTCTACTGTGTATCCCGGATTCCCTTCACCATCTCCATTTGTATCTCCTGCCTGTACAACAAAGTTTTTAACAACCTTATGAAAAGTAAGTCCTTCATAGTACCTCTCCCCTATCAAAAATACTAAGCTATTAACATTTTCAGGAGCTTTATCTTCGTACAAATCTATCTTAATATCCCCATATATTGTTGAAAGAAATATTTTATAATTTACATCGTCTAAAAGTACATCCTTGGGCTCATTGTACGATGTACTTCCAGTATCAATCTCCCCAGTGCTTGGATTATATATCCCTAAACTAATAACTACAAAGACCATTACTACAACAATCATAAGGGTTAGAGACAAAAGAAGAAACTTCTTGTTATCCCCTATTGCATCTTTTATTACTGACATTATTAATAGTTAATATATATTAATTAACAGTATTATATCTTTTTACTTAGCCCACCAGAAGGGTTGTTGTACCCCACTACTATTAAACCATTTACCATGTCTCATTAATTGTTCCATTGTTGGAACTTCTGTATATGATAGGGTTACTTGGGATAAATACAGATCTAATTCAGGATTATCATCCCAGCTAGAAAATATAAATTGGTATTGTATATCATCCACTCCCTCTATTTCTGTAAAAGATGTGCCTGCATAGTCAGATGAATATGTAGCCCTCTCGACATCATCAACCCAAAACCTTGCCGGTACATCCGTTTCTTTTCTAAAGGTTAATCTAGTGATACCATTAATATCCTCACTTAAGGGATACCGGATATCTACATACTCTCTTTGCCATTTGAATACAGAGGCATTTACTGTATAACCCCCAGAAGGAAATGTACTAGAGTGAAGCCAACTAGACACTGTAACAGCTCCAGTACTGGTATTAACAGTTGCTATATCCCCTTGAGCCATATATTCAGTACCAGCAATAACCTCCCTAACTGCTATCTTTTGTCCTACATCAATATTTTGAATATAGTTAGTAGCTCCATAGTCTCTTTCATCAATTGAAAATGATAGATCTGTACTTCCTGTAATTAGATTAGAAGATTGTAAATCTGCTTTAAAATCAATTGTTATTGGATGGGTTCTCCTTTCAAACTCATAGGTCTGACGAATTTCATCTGCTGTACGAGATACATTAGAAATTCTAACTTCGTCAATTAAACCGTCAAAAAATGTTCCCGAACTACTATTTCTACTACCTATTGTAAAATTTGTAGAGGCAACTATCGTAGCACTTAAGTTGTCCCTGTAAACCGTATATGTCTCCTTTTTCCCATCAATATATATTGCAGCACCTGTAGCACTACCACTTCCATCATATGTTCCCACTATATGGTGCCAATTTCCATCCTCTATAGGAGTAGTACCTTGTAAAGAAATACAGTTTGTATCCCACGTATTGATAAGCTGAAAATCTACCGCATTATTATATATACTTAAATCATATCCCCTATATGGTGCTGCATTATCCATCTTTCCAAGTATTTCTTGGAAGGTTGCAGTAGAAGATGTTTTTATCCATGCCTCTACGCTAAAACTATTTGTTCTTTCAAATGCCAATGATGAATCATTTGCAACCACTATAGTTCCACCCGTGCCGTCGAATTCTCTAGCTAAACCTCTTTTCCCTTGAGGAGCACCACTAGAAGATGAACCATACGCAGAGCCATTTGCATCACCATAATTCCCATAACCACTACTATCTTTTAGGTAATATGAGTTAGGAACATTATAGTTTTCATCTAAATGCCATAGTCCTACAGTATTTATATCAGCTTCATAGTTAGCATATGCACTCTCTCCATATATTAAATCCATATTGTTACCTAATTGATCACTGGCAAACCAGAAGGGTAACACACTATCAGAAGAGATATCGTTACTAAGCAATGTCTCTCTAGTAACATACTCATTTCTCCCCATTGCATAAACCTGCCCTATTTCAGCAGCACTCCTTACTCTATTGGAAATACGAACCTCATCTACTTTTCCTGAATGAAAACCAAAAGAACCTCCACCAATTTCCTTAGTAGCATAAACCAAAGTTTTAAGAGAGGTCAAACCTGTGCGTACTAACACTCCATTTAAGTATATAGATGGCTGTTTATTATTATATACAACAGCAACATGATTCCAACCACTTGGTACAGGGCCCTCATAGACAGCTAAAGCAGGTAGATAATTGGCACCATGCTCAATTACTTGTATCCCATTAGTCCCCACGGATACTCCCATACCACCATTATCAGACATCTGTTCTGCTCCGAATAGATAGTGTTGACCTGTATTACCATATACACCGGAAGTTGTTTCTGTAAGAATAGTGATAGGTTGATCCGTTGTAAACCAAGCTTCAACAGTAAAACTATTTGTCGGACGTCCTGTGGTTCCAACTGTTATTATGTCATCTGTGCCATCAAAACTTCTAGCCCCTTCAACCTTTCCATCTACAAAGGTTGTACCTACAACACTAGTAGAATCATTGTTATATGAACTACTGTCCGAAAAGGAGGCAGAAGAGATCTCATCTAACTTCCAATATCCTATGGTATTAGCATCTACAGTAGTTCCTGAGGATTCAATCTCAAAACCTCCATCACCTTCAAGAAAATGCTCAGAGGCCCTGGATCTCAATGTAGTAGCATTAGAAGAACCTTCTGTCCATCTCTCATGAATCTCTGAAGCCGTTGCAACGGTATTACTTATTCTAACCTCATCTATAGAACCTTCGAAGAAATGCCCTCTACTACCCTCAGTCCAAGGAGGCTGAGCTCCAATATCTAATTCCCCAGTTGGAACTCCCTGTGTGCCCGTTATCGTCACAGTATCCTTTAATACACCATCGAAATAGAACTTAAGAGTCGTTCCACTTATAGTCATTACTGCATGATGCCAATTCCCATCAAATACTTCAGAATCTGTATACGTTCCTATAAAATTAGTCCCATTATAATACTGACCATATATTCTTCCTCCTGAGCTTCCATCAAAAGCAAACCCATAAAGATAACGTGTACCAGTTTCAGTGTCTTTTCTTACAGGAACTATCCAATCAACTGGTATCTCTGTCGTTTTATACCACATCTCTAAAGTTAAACCACTAGATAAACGAAGCGAGGAGCTATCTGGAACTGATATATAATCATTCACACCATCAAAAGTTCTAGCGTTACCAAATTTACCATCAGTAATATATGCCCCACTTGCAGTACCATCATTAGAAAAACCAATATCCACTATATCAGTTCCACTACTCTCTTCCATTGGCCAGTATGAGAGAAAACCTGTTAAACTAGTATCGTATAAATAATCATCATCAAAAGGTTCTATCAAGTTCTCTGTACCACTCCAAAAACCCCATGTACTACCTGTTTTAGTCCTATACCTCATCTCAATGTTTCCAGACTGATAGTTGCTAAGTATCTCTGTATCTGATAATGGTCTTCCGTAGAAACGTATACTATCCATAACTCCATCAAAGTAAAGTGTGTCGGGGAGATGAGTCCCTCCTCTCCTACCTATACTAATATAGTCTGTAATTGAGTAACTTACACCACCTTTAACAATTCTCGTATTTTCTAGAACCCCATTTACATATATCTTAAGCTGAGCATTTTCACTATAAATATCAATATCACCATAAACTGCCACTAGATGGTACCACTCTCCAGCTTTCAAAATGGTATCTGATTCTATTACAGTGTTATACCATCCAGCATCATTAGAGCCATTGAAGGAAACTCTACCACTTCCTTGAATACGTAACCCCCACCCATCATCACCTCCCCCATTATCCGAAGAGGTAATAATCTGTTGGACATTCCCGATAGAATCAGTATTTACCCATGCTTCTATGGAGAAAGAACCCATCCTTCTTAAATTTGAATCAGAAGGAACTCTAACATAGTCATTCCCACCATCAAACATCAAGGCTCCACTACCCCAACGCCGTTTATCATTAGTCCACCCCGTTCCTAAGCCGACATCTTGGCCTGTTGTTGTCATATTTATTAGCGTCCCATCACATGTAGCTCCAAGACTCCCCTCATTATCAGCTGTAGTACCACTAGTCTCATTGAAATCCCATTGGGCATAAAGGGAGTTTGTACTATATGGTGTTTCTCCATCACCAGTATCATCTCCTACCCTTGTCCATGATATCGACTGTACATCAGCTCTTGCAGGTAAGACATCTTCATTAGAACTATGAACCCCATGTGTATGTTGTACTAAACCCACTTGATATAGTCTCTCTATCTCATCTTCGCCTATCGCAGTATTGTATACGCGAACTTCATCAATAGCACCATCCCAGTA
>DFBL01000033.1:7761-11078 GCA_002366615.1 Candidatus Dojkabacteria bacterium UBA3081 | reverse complement strand
TATTTCTCTAATTACCCTTGTAGTTTTACTTGCTTCTGTTTTAATTTTAGTAATGACAGGAGTATTAAATTTAGGAGATATTCTTGATAGTAAACACGAAAAAGAACATTGTGAATATAAGGGAAAGACATATGGAGATAAGGAGAGTTTCCCTTCTGATGATGGATGTAATACATGTACCTGTAATGGCTCTACGGGAACAGTTTTCTGTACAGAAATGGATTGTGAATCCACTGAGACAGAAAATGAGGAAGAAATAGAAGAAACTGGGGAGAAGCTTGATGACAGCGAAAAAGAAGCTGAGGAAGTTATAGAGCTTGAATTACCCATAGAAGTAAATGAGGAACAAGTCTATAGAGAGTATGACTTTGGAGACGTAAGATATCTCGTTTATCAGAGAACAAATATGAATATAGTGTTTAATGAGATTTATGAGGAGTCTGGTATCCTGTATGCAGACCCCAACGATTCAGTATGGAAGTCCTTTTTGAGAATTAATGAATTAGGTAGTTCTAAAAACAATGTGTTTCTTTTAGATTATGACAATAACGAGTTTCTTGCACTTATTATTGATGCTAGTGGCGCAGGGAGTGGAGAGGGGATTGCTAAATTAGTATCCTTTAATGAATCATTAAAAAATGTTGAGATGTTAAATTGTTTTTATTATATTCCTGAACACTGGAATCTTGAAAGTATTGATGATCTCAAAGATGAAGTCCAGTCATATTGTCAGGGCAATTCGGAGTATGTACAAGATAGCTCAAACCCTAATTGCTCAAACTTTGAACTCGTAGGAGATTAGAGAAAAGGTGGAATACTTATTTATTGGTTCTCCTTTCATACTGTATTAATATGTATTTGTGGCTGGGTTGTATTTAGCTTCTTTAATATAAATCCTAATTCTAAAAGTTTTTCTGTAATCAGTTGTAAAACTGTCTCACCCTTCTCTCTTTTTATTTCGTAGGTGATTGTCTTCTTACGGACAAATTTGTAATTATGCCGTTTAAAATGCTCTTTATCAGGTTGATTTCTTCTTTGGAGGTGAACTCGCCCTTTGTAAAACTGAAGTTGTGGGAGAAGAAGTAATTGATTTCTTCAATTAGTTCTGAATCCTGGATTAAAGAGTCTTCCACGATGCTTCTTATCCACGAACCAAACATAATAATATAGTTCCCTTGGCATTTATAAGCTATCCCGCTCCCTGTGATGGTATCCCACTCCCCAGTTTCCGTAATTCCTATTAAAGTTCTCACATCCACATCTGGTAAATCATCAGAGAATGCATTATTAATGTAGTTAAATAGTCTGAAGTAGTAATCCTCCAAGGCAGCCTTTTGCTTTGGAATTTCTCGATACTCTTCGAATATAGTTAAGTTTTGTTCATTACCTTCTTTCTCGATAGTAGACATTAATGTAATGTTTAATACATAGATTAAATGAGGAGAATATAACATTATAATATAAGTCGATATGTCTTGCCAGAACTTAGTAGTTCTATTGCCACGCTGTATTAACACCTGAGGCTATGGGTGTTAGGCTGATTCTATTTAACAAAGAGCCTAGTTTTAATAGCTTTTCTATAATTAGTTGCAAAACTGTCTAACTCTCCTCACCAATGTAAAAATCCTCCTAATAGAATTTATCTAAATATCCTATTGAAACCCTAGCAAACCCATAGTATAATTATTTTACAATCACGTAAATTACAAATTTAATACTATGTCTTCAGAAAATATGGATGTTAATTCAAAAGAGCTAGAGCAACTAGGTCAGGAGAGAAAAAAATATTATGAATTAACTCTCCTTGCAAGAGTAGATGAACAGTATATTCTTACCTTTAAAAAATATTATGGTAATCTCTATGAGGAAGCTTTGGATTTTAATACACGTAGGAACGACGTAATAGACGGTTTGCGAAGGGGTGACGACCAACTTTTTGAATTGAATGAGGGGTGGAAGGGAGATAAGAGTGTGGTATTAGAAGCAGTAAGTTATGATGGTAATCAATTAGCAGATGCAACAGAGAAGTTAAAAGATAATTATACAATTGTAAAAAAAGCAGTAAGTATGGATGGGTTGACTTTAAGGTATGCATCAGAAAGGTTACGAGATGATGATAATATTGTGGAAAAAGCAGTAAGTATGGATGGGTTGACTTTAGGGTATGCATCAGAAAGGTTACAAGATGATGATAATATTGTGGAAACAGCAGTAAGTGAGGATGGGTTAGCTTTAAGGTGTGCATCAAAAAGGTTACAAGATAATGATGAAATTGTTGAGTTAGCGGTGCTTCAGAATGGGTTAGCTTTAAGGTATGCATCAGAAAGATTACAAGATAATGATAATATTGTGGAAACAGCAGTAAATGAGGATGGGTTAGCTTTGCAGTACGCATCAGAAAGATTACAAGATGATGATAATATTGTGGAAACAGCAGTAAGGATGAATGGGTTAGCCTTGCAGTACGCATCAGCAAGATTACAAGATAATGATAATATTGTGGAAACAGTAGTAAGTGTGGATGGGTTAGCCTTGCAGTACGTATCAGAAAGATTACAAGATAATGATAATATTGTGGAAATAGCAGTAAGGATGAATGGGTTCGCTTTACAGTATGCATCAGAAAGATTAGAAGGTAATAAGCGGATAGTTAGATTCGCTGTGTTGGAAAATCCAGTAATTCTTAAGTACATTACAGATGAGTTGATGGAAGATGCAGAGTTCTTGCTCAGTCTTATTGACCTTGATGAAAATGTCATTCAATTTATAAGTGAAGAGTATATTGATTTTCTCAGAGAATTTTATAAAAATTCTTTATAAGTGTTTTTATAGATAAACACCATAGGATAAGTTCTACTTTTACAGCGAGAGATAAAATGTGGGTATACAACAAGAGAAATAGAAAAGACTAATTAGCTCCCAGTACTTTTATTGTATTTATATAATGGGTATACTAATATATATACTATATTATTTTATAGGTATACCGTAATGAAGAATATTGTATTAATTATAACTATATTTTTACTCTCATTACTTCTAGTAGCTACCGCCTATATCCTCAAGAATGAACAAATATGTTGTAATTTCCAACTATGTCGTCAATTTACTGATATCTGTATTAAAGAAGAGGAAGTAGAGGATATTCCAACTGTTAAAGTGTTTTTTTCTAGTAACAAAATTGATTCTACAAGAACTGATTGTAGTTTAGTATTTCCTGTATCAAGAGAGATAGACAATGAAGATATTGAAAGAGCAACTCTAAATGAACTTTTTAAGGGATTAACAGAGCAAGAAGTTGAGAACGGATATTTTAC
>DFBL01000033.1:0-7717 GCA_002366615.1 Candidatus Dojkabacteria bacterium UBA3081 | reverse complement strand
AGTGGTAGCTGTAGAGTAATAGGGATAAGGGCACAAATTGAGGAAACCTTAAAACAGTTTAATACTGTAGAATCTGTTCTAATTTCAATAGATGGTAAAACTGAGGATATATTACAACCTTAAATAGTTGCTTCTTCTAAACCCTTTGCTATATTCAATATGGTTTGCTCATCAAGTATTCTCCCTACAAACTGAATTCCCGTTGGAAGAGCTCCTACTTTCCCGTTAGGTATAGATATTGCTGGGAATCCTGCTTCTGAACTTCCCTCTGCTAAAATATCAGACATCTCTCCAAAGAGTGGATTATCTGCATCCTTGTCCTTTAGTGCAGGAGTTGGAGTGGTAGGTGAGATTAAACAATCATATCTTTTTAATATTTTCTCTAAATCTTCTTTAACAATTTGTCTTACCTGTTCTGATTTTTTGAAATACTCATCTGCATATCCAGCTGAAAGGGAGTATGTACCAGTCATTACTCTTCTCTTTGATTCTTTTCCAAATCCTTCTCCTCTAGTAGATTCAAAGTAAGTTTTTACAGAAGCTTTATCTTTTCCTTCTAAGCCATATCTAGTACCATCATATCTAGCAAGATTAGAAGATACCTCACTTCTGCATGTAATTGTATATACAGACATAGCAAGAGAAGGATCTAATACATTAACGTATTCAATCTGGGCTCCTAACTGTTTTAAAATTTCAACACTCTTCTCAAAATTTTTTAACACTCCTTCTTCTATCTCCATATCTAAGTACTCTTTAGGAATACAAATTTTCATACCCTTTGTTTTTGAGGAATCAAGATTATCAAAATAGTTGGGAGTAGGCATATTGTATGAGGAAAAATCCTTTTTATCATATCCTGCAATTACTGAAAGAAGTAAAGCTGCATCTTGGACACTTTTTGATATTGGTCCTGGACTATCCAATGAAGAACCCATTGCTAATACTCCATATCTAGATACTCTTCCATATGTAGGTTTTAAACCAACGACACCACACCAACTTGAAGGCTGTCTTAAGGAGCCAGCAGTTTCTGTACCCAGAGAGCTTGCACAAAGATCAGCCGCTACTGCAGCTGCAGATCCACCACTTGAACCTCCAGGTAATCTTTCTAAATCATGAGGGTTTCTAGTAGGTCCGTAATATGAGGTAATAGTAGATGAACCGTGACAGAACTGATCTAAATTGGTTTTACCTAAAAATATAGCTCCCTCATTTAACAATTTCTTAGTAACAGTAGACTCATATACTGGAGTATAGCCATCTAATATATGTGAAGCACATGTTGTTAGTATATCTTTTGTACTGTATACATCTTTAATTGAAAGAGGTATCCCACTAAGTCTTTTATCTTTTTCATTCTCAAAATTATTATCAAATTTCTTTGCTCTTTCTAAAGCTTTTTCCTTTGAAACTGTAATATATGAGTTTAATTCTTTATCTTTCTGCTCAATCCTATTAAGGTAGTACTTTGTAATTTCTTCTGCTGAAATTTCTTTTTTAAGGATTTTTTCTCTAATTTGTGTAATTGTTAAATTTTCCAACGGTTATTTACTTTTAAATATACTATCTGTGAATTCTACCAGAATTTATTTAATGTTAAAACAACAAATATACAAAAGATGGTTAAAAGGAAACCACCTACTACCTGTTTAAGGTTGTGTCTCTTAAGATATATTCTTGACCAACCGATTAGAGGAAGTAGTAATGCAAGGAGAAGAGTGTAGGGTTGTTGTGTAACAAATATTATGTAAAATATCGCTAAGGTAGAAATAATCATATGGAAACTTACCTTCCAAAAAAGAGTTAGTAATATTCCAAAAAGGAAAGTTAAACAGAGAATGGTATATATTTCAATTAGAATGGGATTGGAAATATTTATAGATATGTAGAGAGCAAAGAGGAAAGAGAGAAGGAAAACAGACAACAGTTTAGGTCTCTCTTCTCTTTTGTTAACAACAAAATCAGAAGTAAGTTTAAGATATTTAAAAAGTACAGATACTAAAAGAGGAATTAAAAAGGTAAAAGAGAAAAGAATGAGAGTAGTTTGGGCAGGAAGTAGTAGTTTGAGAGTAGTGAGAAGGGGGCTAGATATTAGTAATATTATAATTAAAAATTTAGAAACAAATTTTGCTAGGAAAAGATTCTTTTTCATAATGTGTGACAGTATTAGTATACCAGAAACGAAAAAGAGAACAGAAAAGAGATCGGAAGTTTCTATTCCTAACAGGAATTCTTTATCTATTCTAACTCTGTTCATAGCTAACCTTATTATCGAGTAGTTTAGAAAATATATACCTGTTATTAATCCTTTCTTTTTTATCCTTTTTGAAAGAGTAAGTAGGAGAATGAAATTTATTAAATTTAATATTGCTTCATACAGGAATACAGGATGATAAGTATCATATTGGAGGTATTCTGTTACTCTATACTCCTTTGGAATATTTATTCCCCAGGGAAGAGAAGTTGGTTTACCATATAGCTCTTGATTGAAGTAATTACCTACTCTTCCAATGGAGTGTATCAGAGGAACAAAGAGAAGGAATTGATCAGAGAGTTTAAGAAAGGGGATTTCTCTTTTTCTTGATATTACTAGAAGTGCAAGTAATAGCCCACAAAGTCCTCCATAGAAGGCTAGGCCTCCTTGCCATATGAAGAGAGGGTTTACGATTCCCTGTTGAATTTCTGGGATGTTGTGTAAAAGAAAAAGTACCCTTGCACCAAGGAAGGTTGTAAGGAGAATGATGAAAATATCTTTGTAGGAAATTGTTTTAAGATTCTTTTTAATTAGATCAATTCCAATTATCAATCCAATACCTATTATTATTCCATATATACTCATAGGTAATTATAGTAGTAAAGGGGACTTATTTCTATTCTCAACGATAATTAATCTATGTAGGGCTCTTGTTATAGCTACATACAGAAGTCTTGCACAAAACTCTGTATCTGGATATTTCTCTGAGTTAACATCTAATAATATTACTGTATCAAATTCCAATCCCTTTGCACCCTCTACAGGTAGGATTAGTAGCCCTGTTTTATAATCCTCTTCGGAAAAATCAACAATATCTTTCTTTAGATAATCTTGATATTTCTCTAAACGCTTGTATGCCCTATGTGCATGCTCTCTATCCTTGCATATTAATGCACATGTTACACTCCCCTTCCTGAATTCTTCTTTGATATTGTCTATTAGTCTTTTAATGTCTTTCTCATCTGTCTTTTCGATCTCCTTATCATTTGATATATACCTTATCTCCTCTCCATGTCTTAATACAGCCTCTGGTAGTTTATAGCTTTTTGGAAATCTATCTTTAAATATCTTGTTAGCAAACTCAATTATTTCTAGTGTGGTTCTGTAACACCTATTCAATTGATGGTAGGAGTATTTTTGTGCTCCTCTATCCTTAAGAAGCTCTATTACATTTGTCCAATCTTTAATGTAAAAGGGTGGAATTATAGATTGAGCAGTATCTCCTGCTATAGTTATATTTTGGTTTTTAGAAATCATAAATAGGGTTAATATCTGGATGAGACTTAGGTCTTGTGTTTCATCTACCATTATATACTCTCTTTGAAATTCCTTTGTATCATGTATTTTAAGATATATGTAAAGGATGGGTGCTAAATCTTCCATACGGTAAGTTTTTGTTTTACCATGCCTAACAACCCCTTCAAGAGTGTATTTGGATATATCCTTTTTAATATATCCATTCTTAAACATCTTTCTATAGATCTCTATTGGATTAGTCATTCTGTTAAAGTACTGTATTACCGTTTTCTTTTTGTCTGCCTCAAAATCAATATCTTTTGGTAAAGCTCCAATTCTTTTCTGTCTAAATTTCTTTTGTGCGAATGTATATTCCAAAGCTAAAACAAGTCTTTCGTCCATTGCAATATCTGGGTATGTTTCTTTTAGTTCATAGTATCTTTTTCTAAGAATATCTTTTCTTAAGTAGGGTATGTTATCTAGTAGTTCAGATTCGAATTCATCTAGGTAGGCATCTAGCGTATCAAGGAACTCTCTTGAGCCTTTGTATTCCTTTATTTTTAAATCCTCTGGCTTTTTATACAACACGTATGAGTTATCCCATTTAAGAATATCTTTTGCCCAAAACATATATGTATATCCTTGGACATGCTCAATTCCTAAACTTGGTAAAACATCTGAAATGTAATCTAAAAACACCTGATTTGGAGCTATTATTAATGTCTTGTGGGGATGTATTTTTTCTTTGTATGTATAGAAGAGATAGGCGAGTCTATGGAGAAGAATTGTTGTTTTACCACTACCTGCTACACCCTGTATTATCATCGGCTTATTAATCTCCTCCCTAATTATTCTATTTTGTTGTTCTTGGATTGTAGCAACAATATCTTTTAATTTTTGTCCAAGTCTGTGGGTTAGTTCAGAAAGTAAAAATTCATCAGCAGCTATATTCCCACTTTTTGCATCATAGATATGTTTAATTCTAGCTTCAGTTATACTAAATTGTCTTTTCTGTATTAAATCACCCTGTCGAAGACCAGCAGGAGATTCATATGACAAGCTTTGTGTTGGTCCACTGTTTTCATAGTAAATATTTGCAATAGGGGCTCTCCAGTCACTAATTAAGGGTTTGTATGTATCTGGATCCATTAATGCAAATTTACCAATATATATTGGTAATTCAATTTTCTGCCCTCTCATTTTTGTTTTAAAGAGTATTTTCCCAAAGTAGGGGGTATCTACCTTTATCAATTCCGTATTTATTCTCTCAATACAACTTTGGATATCTGCAAGGATCTTGTTATATATACTTACAGCTGTTTTTCTTTCATCTAAATCAGTTTCCATTTGTATAACCTTGGCCTGTTCTTCTAACTCTATTTCTAGATTATGTAAGTGCTTAATTTGTTTTTTTGTAACCTCAATATTAATATTAGTTACATTTATTAAGTGGGGATATTCCTCTTTTTGAGCAATAGAACCTATCTCGATATCCGAGAAATCCTTTATTTTGTCCATCCTTGTATGAAGGGGATTTAGAGAATCAGTAAATGTTTGCATATTTGATAAATGCAAATTTAGGCAAAAGCATTTTACAGTATATACTTTTCTTTGTCTAGAAAAGTTTTCAAAAAAGCTAGATTGTGTATAATGGAAGTATATGAATGTCCATTTGAAAATATTGCTTTACATCGGGTTAGTTGTAGGTATATTTTACTTTGTTCAGAACAAATATTCTCTATTTGATATTTCTTTTAACAATTTTAAGGATATTAAATTGGTTGAGCAAGTGAAGGAGGAAAGAGAAGATGGAAATACCTTAGAAATTATTAATAACGACAAGAGGAGTATAATTGTGCAAGTTGAGATAGCAAATAATCCAGATTTGAGAAGTTCGGGGTTAGCTGGGAGATCACAGCTTGGTGATTATCAAGGGATGATCTTTATTTTTGATAAAGAAGATAGATATTCCTTTTGGATGTACGATATGTTAATACCTTTAGATATTATATATATTGATTCAAGGGGTGTGATTGTAGATATTCTTAAGAATCAATTACCCTGTTCTGATCAGGACTGTCCTTCTATTGTTTCTCCTAAGCCGTTTAAGTATGTATTAGAAGTTAATTCCGGTTTTAGTAGGGTAAATAGGGTAGATATTGGAAATGAAGTTATTTTTAATATATCATCTGAGGATTAATCTCTAATATTTTTCTTATGATTCAGTCTATTATCGATTGGTTAGTTAATACTATTACTGTTTTAGGATACCCAGGAGTATTTATATCTGTTTTTGTAGAGAGTTTTTTTGCACCAATTCCTAGTGAATTAATATTACCATTTTCTGGTTTTGTTGCTTCTACAGGAGAAATGAATATCTTTTTCGTAGTTATTATTGCTACACTAGGAGCATATCTGGGTTCTCTTCCATTCTATTTCATTGGTAAATGGGGGGAAAAACCTCTTTTAAAATTTTTAAAGAAGTACGGTAAGTATCTCTTTATCGAACAGGGGGATGTTGATTGGGCCTTTGGTCTGTTTAATAAATATGGGAAAGGGGTTGTATTTGTTGGAAGGGTTATCCCTATCGTTAGAACTTTGATATCGTTTCCAGCTGGGGTAGCAAGAATGCCCTTTGTTCTTTTTACTATTTATACTTTAATGGGTTCATTGCTTTGGAATATCTTACTGACATACACAGGCTATGTATTAGGTGACCATTGGGCTGTGGTAGGTGGGTGGGTAAGTAAATATGAGAATATTATATTAGTTGTGTTGATAATCCTAATTATTGGATATATTGGTAGAGGAATATATATGAGATTAAAGAGCTCGAGGAAGTAAGGTTTTACCATTCATCTCAGAAGGAATGGGTATATTCATAATATCCAAGATTGTTGGAGCAATATCCCTTAATGAGCCGAATCTAAGTTTAAGAGTTTGATTTGGAAGTCCTACAATCATTAAGGGTACAGGATTGTATGAGTGTTCAGTATCTATTTCGTTTGTATCAATGTTTATTAATTCCTCTGCATTTCCATGATCTGCAGTTATTACAACTACTCCACCTCTTTCTACAAATTCTTTAACTAACCTGTTTGTACATTTGTCTACTGTAGAAACAGCCTTTATAGTGGCATCTATGTTTCCCGTGTGGGCTACCATATCCGGGTTAGCGAAATTAACAAGTATAAAATCATATATATTATTACTTATTCTACTAAGTAAAACATTAGTCAATTCCTTAGCACTCATCTCTGGTTGTAAATCATATGTACTTACCAAAGGGGATGAAACCTCAATTCTATCCTCTCCTGAATATTTAACATTAGTACCACCATTAAAGAAGTATGTAACATGTGGGAACTTTTCGGATTCAGATATTCTTAGTTGTCTTAACCCATTTGAAGACAAAATATTACCCAAGGGGAGATTTATATACTGTCTAGGAAAGATTACTTTTTGAGGAAAATTCCTCCTATATTCGAGCATACTAGCAAAATATATCTGTTGGATATCTTTTCTAGGAAACTCATTAAAATCTTTTTCATAAAGGGCTTGTGTTAATTGTAAAGCTCTGTCTGGTCTAAAGTTTAAGAAAAGAACAACGTCATTGTTTCTAATTTCAGTATTTTTAACTAATACGGTTGGATTAATAAATTCATCAGTTATTCCATTAGCATATGAATTTAATAGACATTGATTGTATGTACCACACTGTTCACCTAGGTTTGAGGTTAGTAGATCATAGGCTTTCTTTGTTCTTTCCCACTGCCTGTTCCTATCCATTGCCCAAGCTCTGCCGCATAGGGTAGCAATTGTACCAACTCCATGCATATTCATGTGTTCTTGTACTTGTTTTAAGTCATTCATAGCAGCATTTATAGGAGAGTCCCTTCCATCTGTAAAAGCATGTAAAAAGAGTTCTCCTTGATAACTATTTTTTGAAAAGAATTCAATGGTTGCTAATAGATGATCTATATGTGCATGAACACCTCCATTACTTACAAGGGAAAGTAAATGTATTCTTGAATTGTAGTTTTTAGCATATGAAAGAGCCTCTTTAAGGATAGAATTGTTAAAGAAGTGATTGTTTTTAATAGATTGATTAATTCTGGGTAAGGTTTGTATTACAACTCTACCTGCTCCAATGTTCATATGACCAACCTCACTGTTACCTTTTGTACCTTCTGGGAGGCCCACAGCTTCTCCAGAAGCAAGTAA
>DFBL01000005.1 GCA_002366615.1 Candidatus Dojkabacteria bacterium UBA3081 | reverse complement strand
TACTACCATAGTATAACAAGGCTTAATCTTAATGATATTCCATACAACTTCTTAATCGATACAAATGGAGAGATATATGAAGGAGCTTCAGGTGGAATAGGAGTAAACCCAGGTTTAGAAGGAGGAGACAATGTAATTCTCATAGGGGTTTTAGATGATGGAATTAATCTCTCTCCTAGAGCATCAACTTCCCTTAAGGAATTCCTTGAAGAGCTTTCTTACAAATACGGTATAGAGAAAGGAAATGTTGAATTTGTTGATTTAAAGATTAAACAGAATCAAAATGAATTCTCATATTTAATATATTCCCCTTCTAAAAAATCTTTAAGAAACTCCCTCTCAGAAACCATATCAGAAGTAAATTGGTCTAATGAGGAGCACCTTGCATACAAAGGAAGTATTGAATCAGTAGAGTATGAAAAAGATGTTGTAATAGGGCAAAGATTAGATGTTAAAGTAACTGTTAAAAATGAGAATGATTTCCCTTGGTTTGGGGGTAATAATTACATCTATATATCTACACTAAAGTTTGAAGACAGCACTCATGCTATTAATTCAGATTGGGTTAGTTTTAGTAAACCAACACATATTGATGCACAGATAGTAAAACCAGGAGATACTACCGCTGTATCTTTCCAACTCTCTGCAAAAAGTCGCCCAGCTTCATACAAGGAGAGTTTTCTCTTTTTGAAATCAGCTGATTCTTTAGTTGAAGGTAGCTCTTTTGATGTTGAATTTAATATTGTTAAAGGTGATAACAAAATTGTTGAAATCGTATCTCCTGAATATGGATTTGTGAATATAAGGGAGTGTAGATGGTATAGCTGTGAAAAAGTTGAGGTAGCCAATGAAGGGGATGTATTTATTACAACAAAGAAAGAAGAAGGTTGGTATGAAATCCTATATGATGGGAACAACAAGGGGTGGATATATCAAAAGTATGCAAGGGAGATATAGTGTAAGAGTTCATTTATTTATATCCCCACCTTATAACCTCAAATAGCTGTATATTAATTCTTGGTTAGAATATAATCGATACTGTGGCTTCAGAAAACATTATCTTAGAACAATTAAATCAACAGCAAAGAATTGCAGTTGAAACGACTAAAGGACCTTTACTTGTCTTTGCAGGTGCAGGCTCTGGTAAGACCAGAGTTATTACTAACCGTATAGCCTATCTAATAACAGAGAAAAGTGTACCGGCAGATAATATATTAGCAGTTACATTTACTAAAAAAGCTGCAGGTGAAATGCAAGAAAGAGTCTTAGGGCTATTAAAAGAGCTCAAAGTTAATTCTGAAAAGATTCCACTAATTGGAACTTTCCATTCAATAGGGGCTTCCTTTCTTAGACAGAATGCTAAATTAGTAAACCTTAATCCAAATTTCTCCATATATGATTCCAATGATACTGAGAATTTAATAAAGGATATCCTTGTAGAGAAAGATATTGATATTAAACAGGTAAGACCCAGAGCAATAGCCCACTACATCTCCTCTGCAAAGAATGAACTTGTATCAGCTGACCAATTCTCTTTCCACTACGGTGGGTTTTTAGAAGATATTACAGCGGAAATATATCCAATATATCAAAAGCAGCTTCTTGCGCAAAACTCTGTTGACTTCGGAGATCTCCTCTACCTAACAGTTAAAATGTTTTCTGAAAACGAAGGGGTACTTTCCAAGTACCAAGAGAGGTATAGATATATGATGATAGATGAATATCAAGATACTAATACAGTTCAATATATGTTTGCGAAGTTACTCTCTCAAAAGTACAAAAATATATGTGTTGTAGGAGATGATGATCAAGGA
This sequence comes from Candidatus Dojkabacteria bacterium UBA3081, assembly GCA_002366615.1. Classification (GTDB taxonomy): domain Bacteria; phylum Patescibacteriota; class Dojkabacteria; order SC72; family SC72; genus UBA3081. Next base: position 3,605 of record DFBL01000005.1, on the reverse strand, counting down.
ATCTATGGTTGGAGAGGAGCTAATATTAAAAATATTCAATCTTTTGAAGAGGATTTCGATGATGTAAAAGTTGTAAAATTAGAACAAAACTACAGGTCTACTGCTAATGTAATATCTGCTGCTACCGCCGTTATTAAACAGAACTCTGCCAGAGTAGATAAAAGTTTGTGGACTGAGAAAGGCTCAGGAAATTGTATTACTGTTTTTCAAGCGCAAGACCAAGAGGATGAGGCAAACTATGTTGTTGATGAGATAAATAGATTAAGAAGAAATGGAATATTTCTGGTTAATATAGCGGTGTTGTATAGAACAAACTATCAATCTAGGGTTATTGAGGAAGCAATGTTAAAAAATGGTCTACCATATAAATTGGTTGGAGGTTTTAGATTCTATGATAGGAAAGAAATAAAAGATATTCTTAGCTATATGAGATTTCTTTACAATCTTAAGGATGATTTAAGTGTTACAAGAATAATTAATACCCCAACTAGGAAGGTAGGTTCTAAATCAGTAGCTAAGATACATGACATATCCAGAAGATGTGCTTGTTCTGTTGGAGAACTGTTAGTTGGAGTGTATGAAATTTATAACTCACTGCCCCATAATCTAGATATCTCTACACAAGCATATGAGAAAATTGAGGAGAACTTAGAAGAGATAGGAAGACTAATTACAGTTGCAAATCTTTTTGGAGAGATATATACAAAGTCAAAAGATTTAGATGTCCTTTCTGTAATTGATTTAATCCTTGAAAAAACAAAGTATATAGAATGGATGGATGATGGATCTGAGGAAGCTGAGTACAAGAAAGAGAATATTGAGGAGTTAAAAAATGTGGCAAGCAGTTATGCTCAAAGATATAAAGAGGAGTCTCTTAATATGTTTTTACAAGAGATTAATCTCCTAGAGCAAGAACAAAACAAAAATCAAGATGGAAGTGGTAACTATGTTAACCTTATGACATTACACTCCTCTAAGGGTTTAGAATTTGACTATGTATTCATTGTAGGGATGGAAGAGGGAATTCTTCCTCACTCAAGATCATTTACAGATGAGGATGAATTAGAAGAAGAGAGAAGGCTTTGCTATGTTGGAATAACGAGAGCAAGAGAGAAATTGTATTTTACATTCGCTGAAAACAGAATAGGAAGAGAAGGGTATAGGGCCCAGATACCTTCAAGATTTTTAGGGGAAATTCCCCAAGATATTTGTGATTACTATAGTTGGCAAAGCTAGTTAACGCCGTATGCACTTACATATTTTGAATGACATGCAGGCCATTGGCTCGCTCTTGTCTCCTCTCCTGCTCTATATTTAGCAATAGTATGACGGATCTGTGCATTACCATCAAAGATATTCTCATTGAATTGCTTTCTCCACCAGTAAGGGCTCCATTGGAATAGACCTTTGTAACTACTCTTGTTAGATTCTGCATTACAACCAGATTCACAATACATTATATACTTGAGCCATCGTTTCTCCTCTTCAGAATATGGGCCATTATCTACAACTGAGTACCAATAGGGACAATTGTAACCCCTAACTTCAATACCTTCTAGTGAATACCAAGATGTTCCAATTTCTACAATTTCTTTAAGAGCTTCCTTCTCAACTATTTTATCAAGTATCTTCTCACTAATTAATACACCATCCTCAAAGTAAAGCAAAACCATCTGTCTCTTAACTCCTAATACTCCCTTCTGCACAACATGTTTCTCTCCTTTAGTGTACTTACTAGTTTCTCTTGTTTCTGTTTCATAGGGGATATCTATCTGTTCTTCAACAACAATACTCTCTGTTCTGATTATTTTTACAATACTTCCATCTAAGAGATACTCACTATTTAGATAGATTAAATCATTCTCTGTTACCTCTATGCTATTCTTTTTAAGAATATCCTTAATATCATTAAAAGTGGTAAATATCTTGGTTACCTCTGTCCCCTTTTGCACTGTTATCAATTTTGGACCCTGGGACATTCTTTCAATGAGGGGATTCTTTATATCTAAAATCTTAGAGAAATATATCCAACTATTTTCTTCTCTCTCTTGTGCAAATATTGCATCCTTAGATGCATATCCTAGGAAAAATGAAAATATACTTAACAAAAAAAACATCCCAAAGGAAATCTTTAAAAGTGGTGGCTTTATTTTCTCTCTTTCAGTTATTTGTTTCATTGAATCGCTCCCTTCAAGGGAATTAGTGGAAGTATAGCATGATTGTCAAAGAATGTGTAAAATGTAGATATGAAAAAAATACACAAAATCCTTTTTATGCTTTTTACTGTTTTAATATCAGGAATATTTCTTTCAGGTTGTACCGCCTCAGATGAGGATTTAAGTAAGTATGAGCAAATACTTTCTGATGCTAATGTGTTGATTTCTAGTAGGGAGTATACATCGGCGATGGAGAAATTGTCTGAAGGAGTTGACTTGATACCCTCTAAAGTTGAGGCTTTAGAAAAAATGGTAAATATATTTCTAATTAAAAACAGAATAGACGATGCTTTAGCAATTATAGATGAATCAGGGGTAAAGCTGAATGGTGAGGACAAGGGCTATCTATATATATTGGTTGGAAACAGCGCATATGAAATGAGGGATTTCGAAAATGCTTTGTATGCTTACAAATTAGGTGAAGATGTATCAAATGACAAAAGAATACTTTTAGGCAAAGCAAAGGTATATTTGCAAAAGGGACAGGTGGAAGATGCTAAAAAACTTTTAAAGAGTAATTTCGAAGGGAATGAATATATAGAGGGTCAACTACTTCTATCATATATTGATGGATTAAATGATACTAATGAATCTATGAAATATATAGAGGATGTTGAGCCTGGGGATGAATGGAGAAATACATATGCTAAATGGAAAAGTATTTTAGAAAGTCTCACAGAGGATGAACTTTTCAATAGGGCAAAACTTGGGAAGTTGTACATAGATGTCGGATACCCATACCTAGCAATATCTGTCTTAGAACCGAGAAAGGATGAGATGGGGGAGTACGCTGATGGACAGTATCTTTTGGGGAAAGCATATAACGAGGTGGGGGAGTATCAAAAAAGTGTTGACCTCTTAGAAGAGAGTTCTTCTATTACAGACTATAATACACATATATATTGGATATTAGCTAGGGATTACTATCTCTTAAATAATGTAGAGGATTCATTCTCATACTATGATAGTGCAATAGCTAGTCTGGGAAATAAATCTATTCCCGAATTGTATACTGAGTATCTAGAGCTGTTGTTAGAAACTAATCAGACAGAGAAAGCATTGGAAATAATGAGGATTGCTGATAGGTCATCAGATGAATATTGGGTTAATCTTAAATACCTAAAGATATACTCCCTTAGAGGTGATAAGGAGCAGTTTAGTTATAACTTAGATAGTATAGAGTATGAGAGTTTAAGTGAGCAAGAAAAGAGAGAGTATCTATATTGGCAAGGACAATCTTTGATAGATAGTTCTGAATTTGATGAGTTAAGAAGAATTTTAGATATATTTTCAGAATTAGACAAGTATGATCCTAGGTATAATCTTTTAGTAGCAAAGATGAATTTTAAAGAAGGGAATTTAGAGGAAGCAAGAGTGTATTCTAAAAAA
>DFBL01000035.1 GCA_002366615.1 Candidatus Dojkabacteria bacterium UBA3081 | reverse complement strand
TATTTTAATGTTGAATATACAATTAGAAAGTTTACGACACTTCCTACAAGTAACTGAGGGCCTCCTAATACTAAAGGAACAAGGATAGAGAGTGAATACATTGAGTAAAGAGTTACTTTCTCAAAATCTAACACTATCCCTAAAAATTTCTTCTTTTGTAATGCTTGGGTTTTCATATATATAAATATATCATAGATTGTATTTGAAATTAATATAAATACCCCCTATTATTTAATATGGAATTTAAAAAAGATGAAAAGTATCTCTGTATGTTAGCCCCTTCCTTTGTTTCAGTTTATGAATATCCTGAAATTGTATATAGAATAAGGGCTTTAGGCTTTGAAAAAGTTGTTGAGGTAACATTTGGAGCTAAAATGACCAATATTAACTACTATGAACTTCTTAAAAATCAAACAGATAGAACTTGGATAGCCTCTCCATGTCCTACCCTAGTTAATATGATTAGAGGTAAGTATCCTCATCTTGTTAAAAATCTTGTACCTGTACACTCTCCAATGGGCTCTATGGCTCTAATTTGTAAGAAGTTTTTTCCTAATTACAAAGTAGTATTCATTGGACCTTGTATAACAAAAAAAATGGAAGCTAAAGAGATTGGTATGATTGACAATGTATTAACGTTTACTGAATTAGAAGAACTATTTAAGAAGTACAATATTTCTGAAAAGATAGAGAATCCTAAATGTCAGATGACCTTTGACAAATTATATAACGACTACACTAAGGTATATCCTCTTTCAGGAGGTCTATCATCAACTCTTAAATACAAAAAGATTTTAAAAAAGAAAGAAATTTTAGTAGCAGATGGAACAGCAAATATTGTTAAAATCCTTGATGGATTTAAAGATGGATATTACAAAAAATATAAATTCTTAGATGTCCTCTCATGTGAAGGTGGATGTATAAATGGACCATGTATTGAATATAGATATCCTATCAAAGAGAGGATTAAAAGAGTTAAAAAGTACAAAGAGTATGCAACCAGATATGAGAAAGATTTAGGAAGAAGTGGAAGGAAAATAGATGCCAAGGGTATAGATTTTACTAGAAAATTTTAATTTTCAAGATATAACTATGAATCAATATATGGAAGTTGCAATTAAAGAAGCTAGAAAGGGAATGAAAAAGGGACATGGTGGACCTTTTGGAGCAGTATTGGTTTTTAATGGCAAAGTTATTGCTAAAGAACATAATACGGTATTAAAGGAAAAGGATGCAACATGTCATGCAGAGATGAATGTAATAAGGAGAGCAAGTAAAAAGTTTAAGGAATTTGATCTATCTGGTTGTGAGATATATACAACAGGACAGCCTTGTAAAATGTGTGAAGCAGCTATAAATTGGGCAAAGATTAAAAAAGTATATTATGGGAACACCTATAAGGATGCTTTGAATATGGGTTTTGATGATAAAAGAGGGAATAATGATAAATTGGAATTAATTAGAATTGATAGTACTCAAACTTCTAAGTTAATTGAAGAGTGGAACAATTTCAGTAAGAAAAAGACATACTAAATATATTTGACATTTTTTGATGCTACATATACCCTATTTAATAACCTCAATAGGGCATTAAATGTGTAAATATATCTTTGTTTCTGGTGGTGTAATTTCTGGTATAGGAAAAGGAATATCTGCTGCTTCAATTGGCTTTATCCTCAAATCATACGGTTTTAAAATCACAATGATAAAGGCTGACCCCTACCTTAATGTTGATGCTGGAACAATGAATCCACTAGAACATGGAGAAACATTTGTTTTAGAGGATGGTTTTGAGACTGATATGGATATAGGGAGCTATGAGAGATTTGTTAATGAGTCATTTTCAAGATCTAATTCTGTAACATGTGGGGCTGTATTAGAGAAGGTTATAAGAGATGAAAGATCTTTATCATATGATGGTAAATGGGTAAGTTTGGACTATCATGTACCCGATGAGATGGTAGTATGGTTTGAGAGTGTTGCTAAAAAGAGTAAGGCGGATATTGCTATTATTGAAATCGGTGGTACTGCTGGAGAGGTTGGAAACGGTCTTTTTCTGGAAGCGAACAAGATGCTTAAGATTAAATATCCAAACGATGTAATTCATATTCATGTCTCTTACCTACCTGTACCTGCTGCATTAGGAGAGATGAAGAGCAAACCAGTTCAGATTTCAATTAAACTTTTAAACAGTTTTGGTATTCACCCTGATTTTTTAATAGCTCGTTCAAGAGATGGGATTGATGATGTAAGAAGAGAGAAGCTTTCTAGATACTGTTTAATAAACAAAGATCACATTATCTCAGCACCAGATACAAAATATATTTATGAGATACCCATTACTTTTAAAAAAGCCAAGATAGGGAAGAATATTTTAAAGATATTAGGTCTTCCTCCACAAAAGACTCCCCTTCTCAAAGCTTGGAGTAAAAAGGCAAAGAAGATGAAGAGTATTAAGAAAAAATTAGATATTGGAATCGTTGGTAAATATTACAAGAGTGGAAAGTATGACCTAAAAGATTCATATGTATCAGTTTTAGAAGCACTAAATCACAGTGCATGGGAGTTAGGCTATCAAGCTAATATAAAGTGGATAGTAGCAGATGAACTAGAGAAGAAAAACAAACTACAAGATAAAATATTTGAGATAGATGGGCTCGTTGTTCCTCAAGGCTGGGGAAGTAGAGGCGCAGAGGGAAAGATTAAGGCTATTCAAATTGCAAGGGAGAATAAAATTCCCTATCTAGGTCTATGTTACGGTATGCAGATGGCTGTTATAGAGTTTGCAAGAAATGTACTAGG
>DFBL01000009.1 GCA_002366615.1 Candidatus Dojkabacteria bacterium UBA3081 | reverse complement strand
ATGAATTAACAGTTGTTGATCATGCTATTCGCCTTTTTAGTTCTGTAAATAGGAAACAGGGATTATTTTTCTCAAAAAAGGGTCTATCTTTTCTAAGAGAAAGTCCTAATTTTGAACAAAATATTGATTTGGATGACCCTAATCAAATATATCTTATTTCAGAACCCCTTAAAGATTTCTCAAAGTTAGAACTTCAATATTTAGTTAATTCTTTGGATATTATTAATACATTGAATAAGGACTATAAACAAACATATCTTGAAAAGGGTGTTACCCTTGAAGATTTGAAATATGCTATTGGGAACATTAATTCAATTTATCCTCCAACCGAAACAGAAAATTAATATGCCAGACTCATTAAACAAAATATATGATATAGCTATTGTAGGAAGTGGACCTGCGGGTTTTGCAGCTAGTATTTACGCTAGTAGATATAGGATGAGTAATATTGTATTTGGAAAGCTATTAGGAGGAGCTATATCAGAAGCACACAAGGTTTGTAACTATCCTGGATTAGAAGACATTAGTGGGATGGAGCTGTCTATGAATTTTTACAATCATGCTAAGAACTTGGGTGGAGAGCATGTAATTGAACATGTTACTGATATTGATAAAAAAGATAATCTTTTCCATATTACTACAGATACTAAGAAGGATTATTTTGCTAAAACCATCATTCTAACTATTGGTACAAACAGGAATAAGTTAAATGTTGAGAAAGAAGATTACTACCTAGGTAAGGGTCTATCATACTGTACTACATGTGATGCAGCATTTTTCAGAGATAAAGTGGTTGCTGTAATTGGTGGTAGTAGTGCTGCTACAATGGCTGCTACTATGCTTTCTGACATAGCTAAAAAAGTCTACATAGTATATAGAGGGACTCAATTAAGAGGAGAACCTGCATGGATAGATGAGGTGAGTAAAAAGAATAATGTTGATATTATATATACGACAGTAGTTACAGGATTAGAGGGAGAACAGAAGCTAGAAAAATTAAAACTTTCTAAAAAGTATAACGGTTCTGAGTATTTAGAAATAGATGGAGCATTTGTAGAGGTTGGTTCACAACCAAATATAGACTTAGCAATGAAATTAGGGATTGATATAGACAAGAAAGGATATATACAGGTACAAGGAGACCAATCTACAAGTTTGGAGGGTGTATGGGCTGCTGGGGATTGCACAAGTGCTTCTAATAGGTTTAGACAGGTAATTACAGCTGCTAGCGAGGGTGCAGTATCTGCTAATGCAATATTTACATATCTTAAGGGCGAGAAATCTTCTTAATCTTTTTCACTATTTATAAAATCTACCCAATCTTGTAGATAGTTTGAACTATTCCATACCTTTTCTGCTCCAACATTGTACTCTATTCTCCCGCCATATTTTTCAATAATGTCTGCTTCTACTTTCAATCCACTTTTTGGATCATTTCTATCTTTTTCATTCCTATCTCCACCCTTTGTAAAAACATCAGGCTTTATTATCTCTACTACCTCTGAACAGTTTGTTGCATTAGGATTTTCATGAATGATAACATAATCTACCCCCTTTATAGCATCAACAATGTCTGCTCTATCTATCGCAGGCATAAAGGGCTTTCCTTTTTTGTTAACACATCTAGTATCACCATCAATTATTACAACAAATATATCTCCAAATCTCTTAGAATCTAAGAGTAATGAGACATGTCCTGGATGTAAAGGGTCTGCATACATAGATGTACAAACAATTTTCATACCTTTTAAATTGTTCTCTCTTAACTTATGAAATTTTTCTAGGTCTATTACCATATTTATATATTAAAAAGTTATTCCATATTTAACCAGTTACTAATATATATTGCAAGATATAATTTAAGGGTACATAGAAAGCAATAGCACAACCTGTAGTACTATCTATGGAATTCAAATACAACCTACTGTAGCCAATAACTAAATATTTGGAAACTACAGGTCCTTGACAGACACAAGGGGTTGGGGTAGTTTAAACTACTTAATACAACCTGTTGTGTTTAATGAGATGTCCATACTGTGGAAGTACTACTTCAAAGGTAGTAGACAAAAGAGATAATGCTGATGACTACTCCACTAGAAGAAGGAGGCAGTGTTTAAGGTGTGGACGGAGATATACAACATATGAAAGGATTGAGAAGGTAGAGGTTGTTGTAATTAAGAAAGATGGTTCTTTTGAAAACTTTGATTGTGAAAAGCTTAAGAAGGGAATTAAAAAAGCCGTTGATAGTGAAAGGCTTACAGAAGAGAACATTGATGAGTTTTGTGAAAGAGTATCTAGAAAAGCAATCACAAGTCCGAACCCAATTACCACTACAGATATTGGAAATATGGTATTGGATTGGTTACAAACAATAGATCCATTAGCATATATGCGGTTTGCATCTGTGTACAAAGATTTTGAAAATATTAAAGAATTAAAAAAAGAAATAGAGAATTTGGTTTAACATATTAATTAAAACTGCCATGCCCAAAGCAAGTACAAAAAAGGTCCCTTTTAAAGTAAAGAAAAGAGATGGAAGAATTGTTGGATTTGATAAGGAAAGAATAACTAGTGCAATATTTAAGGCTGCAGAAAGTGTAGGAGGTGATGATAGGAAGAGAGCAAGAGAGGTTTCTAATGAGGTTGTAGAGAGGCTTTTGAAAAAATATTCCCGAAGAAAATATGTATCTACCCTAGAAATATCGGAGGTTGTAAAAGAAACATTAAAAGATATGGGTCATGGAAAGACAGCTATTGCTTTAGAGCTTTTTGTTAATTTAAGAAACAAAGTAAAAAACATTAAGTCTTTAATAGATGCAGAAGAGTTAGTTAGAGGATATATAGGGGAGGAGGATTGGAGAGTTAAAGAAAATAGTAATATGGCATACTCATGGCAAGGGCTAAATAACCATATTTCTACATCAGTACAGGCTAATTACTGGCTCTATTCTTCATATCCTAAACATATTTCTAATGCTCATATTAATGCTGATATACATATACATGATCTTGGGATGTTAGCTACTTACTGTTGTGGGTGGGATTTGAAAGATCTGCTTCTAAGAGGTTTTACAGGAGTTCCAGGAAAGATTTCATCTGCTCCTGCCAAGCATTTAGGAGCAGCTCTGGGCCAGTGTGTTAACTTCTTTTACACCTTACAGCATGAGGCTGCAGGTGCACAAGCATTTTCAAGTTTTGATACCCTTCTAGCCCCTTTTATTAGATATGACAACCTAAAATATCCTGAAGTTAGACAAAAGATGCAAGAGTTTCTCTTTAATATGAATGTCCCTACTAGGGTTGGATGCCAAACTCCTTTTACTAATATCACTATGGATTTGGTTCCCAATGGAATGTTAGCAGAGGAGAATGTGATAATTGGGGGAAAGCCTCAGAAAGAGAAATACAAGGATTTCCAAAAAGAAATGGATTTAATAAATAGGGCTTTTTGTGAAGTGATGATGGAAGGTGATGCGCAAGGAAGACTTTTTTCTTACCCAATACCTACATACAACTTAACTGATGATTTTGAATGGGAGAGCCCTAAATACAAACCCCTGTGGGAAATGACATCTAAGTATGGTATCCCCTACTTTTCCAACTTTATTAATTCTGATATGAGTCCTGATGATGCCAGATCTATGTGTTGTAGATTAAGATTGGATAA
>DFBL01000008.1 GCA_002366615.1 Candidatus Dojkabacteria bacterium UBA3081 | reverse complement strand
TCTAAATTAACTATCTTATCTTCAGGGTATTTAGATATCCAGTATTTGATAAAGTTAGAACCAATGAAACCTGCTCCTCCTGTTACTAGGATTTTCATAGATGAATGTATTTAAAATCTTAGATTGTACTATGGGTAGTTTACATTATTTAAAGAATAAGAAAAAGATTTAGAAATAAATCTTATTCCAATCAAAATCTGCTTCCAAGGATAGTTCTCCTCCGTCATCAAAATTTAATTTGTTTGAAGATATTTGTAATCTTTCATAATTTTTTTTCATATTTTCATAATGTACATTCAATTGGCCCCTCTTTAACCCTGCTCTATCTCTATTGATTCTTCCCTCCATTTGCTCCTTACTTCTCATAGGATAATGGCGTAAATTAAATAATTTCGGGTATTGCTCTCCTTCAAGTTCATTATGATTAAACTCTCTGATATTCGTAACATTCGCCCGCCATGATCTTATTCTTGGAGAACAACCAGGAAATATTGAATAGTATTTAATTCTTTTAACTGGAGATTTCTCAGAAAGATTATCCCTTTCGGTAAACCAATAATTTATATTATTAAATCTTATCCAATTATATTTAGAATTGTATACATCACAGATATATGCGTAATAATTTTTTTTCCTATCTGGACCCTCTAAAAACTCATCTTGATCGGGCCAAGAAATCCAATCGTACTCATTAATGTAATTATTAATCAAATTTTTTGACATAGCTTGATAAAGATTATAGAAATCGAATTTGCGGGGTACATACTTTCTCTCTAGTAATTTGTCGTCGTATTTATCCAGAACTTCTTTCGTATTATCATCCGATCCATGATTCCAAACTACTAAGTCGTGATTATTATCGAGCAAGTGCTCTATTGCCTCTTCTAAAATATCTCCATCGTTATAACAAAGAAGAACACCCAGACATCTTGGTTTGGCAATTCCTAGCTTCCGCTTCAAAAAAGTAACGATATTCAATTCTGATTCAGTCCCGTTATTGCCTATTAGCTTCTCAAGAGTAACATTGTCCATCTTGATTATCTCCTGGTTGATACCTCCCTGTGGATAATCCATATCTAAATATTTCTTTACAATTTCATCAAATTTCTCTTGTAAAACAGTATTCCCCTTATCTAAGTTCTTTATTAAACACAAACCTGATGGTTCACTATCTAAAATCATAATTTCTAGGTCGGGTCTATACTCTTTCAATATAGGGACAATTTTCCAAACATCCCCAGTCCAATACTTTGTTGTACGCTCCCTAGAAGAGGTCTCTTTATCTTTTGGAATACAGTCATGCAGTACTATAAGTGAGTTCTTGTTAGTATGTTTCTCTACATTGATAAAATCTCTTAAGACAAAATCAAATAAATGCATACCATCAATAAAAGCCAGATCAATTAATTTTCCTCCTGTAATCTCTAAAACGTCATTTTTTTTAAAAAAATCGTCACTAGTCTCTTTAAAAAGCAAATTACTTTTATTATATGGAAATCTCATATCATAATTTGGATCTATCCCAATACAAAGAGAATCTCTATATGCATATTGCAATGACTCCCCATTTCTAATCCCTACTTCTAGATAAACCTTGGGTTTCACTATCTTATGTATCCTTTCTAGGGTTTGATAATAATTCATATTAGCAATCCAATAGCGATAATATAAAACTTGTAATATCTTCCTACAACAAATAAAATACTACTGTTAATATCGTAGTTTAAAAATTTTGGAAAATCAAACCTACTCCGATGGAGATGTTATAGAAAATCAAATTTTAGAGTTTTTTAAATCAGGACCTACGAATGAAGAAATTCTATCCTTTTTAGATAAGAACCCATCTTGGCCAATAAAATATCACGTATCCCCAGATAGACACAACCTCTTATCTTGGTATCGGTTTACTCCTAGTTCCTCGCTTTTGGAAATTGGAGCTGGTTGTGGTGGAATTACTGGTCTTTTTCTAAAAAGGAATCTAAATGTCACAGCTGTAGAATTAACTAAAAGAAGAGCAGATATCCTCAGATACAGATTTAAAGATAAAGAAAATCTTGAGATCTATGATGGGAATATAGAAAACAAGAATTTTAAAACAAAATATGATTATGTCACATCAATAGGAGTATTAGAGTATTCTGGAAGATATATAGATTCTGAAACTCCTTTCTTAGACTTCATAAAAACAGCAAAAGGGTTTTTAAAAAAGAAAGGTTTCTTAATTATTGCTATAGAGAATAGGCTCGGATTAAAATACTGGCGAGGAGCACCCGAAGATCACACAAATATTCTGTTTGATTCTTTAGAAGGATATCCAAATTTCATTGGAATAAAGACATTTGGAAAAAGAGAATTAACACAACTTGTAGTGAATGCTGGCTTTAAGAAAGACAATATCTCATTTTACTATCCACTTCCAGATTATAAGTTCTGCTATGAAGTGTTTAGCGAAAAGTATTTACCTTCTGAAGTACATAATATCTCACATGGCATATACCCATCCCCTCATCCGAGTAAGAATTTCCATCTCTTTAATGAAGACCTCGTATCAAGGGGTCTACAAGATAATCATTTGTTTGGAGAACTTGCTAATTCATTCTTAGTAGTAATAAAAAATGTATAAACAACCAATTTATGTAAAATTTAACAGCTATAGAAAACCAGAATTTAATCTTACTACCGAGATCTGGGGTGAAAAGGGAAAATATTTTGTATATAAAATTGCCCAAAATAAAAAAGCGAGAAACTTTGTACAAGATATCTATGACACATATATAAGACTGTCTGAATTAGACTTACCATTCAAAGTTAATAAATGCCATTTTATAGATGAAGATACTTTGAAATTTGATTATATACAAGGAAAAACCCTATTAAAAAACTTAGAACGCACTGTGAAGATAAATAATCGAAAAAAATTTAAGAAAGTCTTAAATGACTTTGAAAGCCTTTTAAATCGACTCCCCTCAAAAAGAGGCAAGTTAGACAAAGATTTCTGTAGTTTCTTTGAATGCCCTA
>DFBL01000036.1 GCA_002366615.1 Candidatus Dojkabacteria bacterium UBA3081 | reverse complement strand
GTAGGAGATGATGTAAGAGTAGGAGCTGGACAAGTACTCTCTACCGCATCAGTAGGAGGAGACTTTTTGATAGGGGGAGATACATACACAGTAGATGAAAACAGTATATATGGACAGGTAGTAGTAGGAACAAGCGAACTACTCAAAAGAGAACACTTTGAATTTAGTAGAGATGACTTTTTAGGTTTCAATATTGGCCTCTCTATAATTAACTTTGTAGGTATGTATATTGTAGGAATAATATTAATACTCTCTGCACCTGTAAAAACATTAAAGATAGAAAAAAGGATAATATCTTCTTGGAAAGAAGCCCTTAAAAGCTTTGCAATAGGATTCGTAATACTACTAGCAATACCCCTACCATTACTCTTACTAACAATAACATTAATAGGTGCACCACTAGCACTCCTGATAACCGCAGCATTAATATTTCTAGCAACCTTTGGTACAGTATGGACAGAGTCTGCAATAGGATACAAGATACTAAAATTAACAAACCAGAAAGACAACGGTAGAATATTCTCCTTACTAATTGGAAGATCAGTATCAACCATTATAAAACTAATCCCCATTGTTAGAGGAGGATACTCTCTAACCCTAATCTGTGTAACAGTAGGAAGTATAGTTAGAATGAAATATGATGCATTTACTAATTCAATAGAGGTAAGAAAGAACCAAAAGAAAAGCAGTAAGAAAACTACTAAAAAGAAAAAATAAATAACAATACTGTTAAACAAAAAAGGGAGCTAACGCTCCCTTTTCTTTTACAATATGTAATACGTTACTTAGCTAACATCTCTTCAATCAAAGCTTCAAAAGAAGCATATGGATATGCACCAGCTATTAACTTACCCTCCACATTACCATCCTCATCCAATACTCCAATAACAAACCCAGGAGTACCCTGTACACCAGCAGCAGTAGCAGCAGCCTTATCAGCCTCTATTTCATCTACATACCTATCACTAGCCATACAATCATTGTACTTAGTCATATTAACACCCATATCCTTTGCAATATTTGCTAAATCATCAGCAGAAGCCTGAGAGAATGCTTTAGAGTAAAACTCAAAATATTTCTCTGCACCCTCTATCTCATTAACACACAAACCTGCATGAGCACTATCTATAGTTATCTGACCATGAAAATCTAATGGAAGATTTCTAATAACATAGATAATCTCACCAGTATCTACATAGTTAGAGATTATGTCTCCCTCTGTTTCAACAGCATACTTCTCACAGTAAGGACACTGGAAATCAGTATACTCAACCAAAGCTACCTTAGCCTTTTTAATATCTCCTAGATATGGACTCTCTCCAATGTTAGTAGTAGCTTGTGGAAACTCTTCATTAACACCTGCATCCTCCTGTGCTGTTTCAGTTTCTCCTGCAACATCTGTATCATCCTCACTTTTCCCCCTGTTTGTAAAAAATATTGCACCAGCAATTACTAATCCTGCTAATACAATTGCTCCTGGAACAGCTATTGCATCTAAATCAATAACTATATCATCTTTCTTGTTCTCAACTTTCTTTTCTTTTGCCATGTTTAAATATTAATATATTAAGTAGTAATAGGGATAATGATATTTTAAATATCTAAATATGTCAACCAAAATATGATAAAATATATTGATGGAGAAGGATATAAAGGTAGACAGAAAAAAGAAAATAATTAACATCTCCCTATTCATAATCCTAATACTACTACTCATATTTCTAGGATATACATGTTTCAAGAAATTTCTTCTTGAAGAAATTGAGCCTGAAACAACGAATATCTCTGAAAATGATGATGAAGATACACAAGATAAGCAAGAAGAAGAAATTGAACAAGATACAATAATAGAAGATACACAAACCATTCAAAGACCAAATAGTGTACAGAAATATACAGAAGAAAGCCCTGTCATAGAAGGTCAACAAGCATATATAGTAACCCCCACAGATATATATAAAGATGAACCTGCTACAATTGTAATATATAGCCATGGTTCAACAGGCGTTATAACCGATGATCTTTCTGAAACATATATGTCAGAGTTAAGAGAATTTGCTATACAATTCCCTCCTCATAACTATATATTTGCAGCATCTAATCAACATGGTCAAAATTGGGGTAATACAATCTCTATTCAGGATATGATAAATATGAAAGAATGGATTACAGATAATTATCCTGTAAAAACCAAAATTTACTTAATCGGTTTTAGCATGGGAGGACTTCCTACAATGAATTACGCTACTACATATCCAGATACCATTTCTAAGATTGCACTACTTGCACCTACTATAAGGTCTTCGGAGTGGGATTCTGAAAGGACAAAGAAATTAAAGGGTATAGATATTAAGATATGGCATGGAACAGCAGATGTTAATGTCCCATACTCAAACAGTACATATTTTCTAAATAAAGTGTCCGCGTATGGTGTTGATATCCCATTAGTAAGATTGGAAGGGAAAACCCACTTTGATGTAGATAGAGAGTATGTACAAGATATTATAGAATTTTTTAATTCGTAATATCTACTCTAATACCTCCAAAGTCTTNNTGTATTACTCCTCTCATCTATTCTCCAAACATATCTACTTCCATATGTTTGAGTTGTCTCCCCATCCCCAAGATACATATATATATGATTTCCATCTCCAACAGTAAGACCATTTTCTACTGCTACTTCATACACTTCCTGTGTAGGTTTAAGAGCTGTTAAATCATTAAAATATGCTCTCTCATTATCTCCCATAAGAGCATACTCATTCTCAACTATAATATCATCTCCCAAATCTCCTACCCCATTTGTATAGGAATAAATAACAACTGACTTTTTACTAGGAGAAAATACCTCAAATGTCCAAGAGGAAAACTTACCCCCCTCTGTTCCAAAATACAACTCACCTAAATCATCTACAAAATATCTAGTAACCCCAGTAATAACCTCTATTCTATAATCAGTAGACCACTCATTCAATGTGGTTTCTACCTCTGCAGCTATATCAACAATATCCTTGGCTTCATAATCAGGAACATATCTATCATCTTTAACCATCTCTTCCCCTTGATTAGTACCACCATCTTTAGCTCCATCTCTTATCAAAAACCAGTATGCACTACCTCCCCCTATGAGAAGTAGTAAAACTATTCCTAATATTATGAATAGCTTTTTGTT
>DFBL01000061.1:8060-12311 GCA_002366615.1 Candidatus Dojkabacteria bacterium UBA3081 | reverse complement strand
AAAAACCCAGAAGGACAAGGAGTAAATGTAGAAGAAACATTAGTAAACCACGATATATATCTACACTGGTGTGAAAAAGATAAAAAAGAAAGATTCATATCTGTTCCAGACTATATGTACGGTGTATATCTAATCGGAATAGAGCTACCTTTAGAAACAAAAGAGTAACACTTGCATAATCAATATATATTTCCTAATATATAGATATGGATGAATATATTAGTAAGATAGGAAACCCAATTAAGATAGGAATCATAGACAACACTATCCTTTCAATCCAAGAAAATCTCCAAAAGACACTCTCCCAACAATCATATGACAATATAGTTACAGTCCTAGAACCAATACTCAAGGTATGTATTATCCTCTTACCAATATATATCATATACTCCATACTCTACTTCATATATAGCTTTCTGTTTAGAAGAAGAATAAAAATAAAAATGTTAATACCAATTGCATTGACAACAATACTCTTCTACCTTAGCTATGTAACATATCTAACCTTCTATATATATTAAAATGGTAGAAAGAAAAAAACCATTCGATGACAAAAAACTACTTAACAAACTCCTTCTAATAGCAGCTATACTAATAGCTCTACTCATCTTTTCTAGACTAGTATTAAACCTCTACTAATATATTGAAATAGGTAAAACACCTCATTTGTGTTAAAATAACCACTTACTATGGAATATATCCCTGTTGAAAAAGAAGATATAAGAAATATCGCTATCATAGCCCATGTAGACCATGGGAAAACAACCCTAGTTGATGCCTTTATGAAACAAACCCACCTCTTTAGAGAAAACCAAGAAGAAATGTCTCAAACAAGAATACTAGATACAGGAGACTTAGAAAGAGAGAAAGGAATTACCATCAAAGCTAAAAATATATCCATTAGATACAAAGAACATAAGATAAATATAATAGATACACCAGGACACTCTGACTTTGGAGGAGAAGTAGAAAGAACCTTAAATATGGCAGACTCCTGTTTACTACTAGTAGATGCACAAGAAGGAGTAATGCCACAAACAAAGTTTGTACTTAAAAAAGCACTAGAACTTGGATTAAAACCAATAGTTGTAATAAACAAAATAGATAAAAAACTTGCTAACGTAAAAAGAACCGTATCAAAAGTACAAGACCTCTTCTTAACACTAGCTACAGATACTGACCAATTAGACTTCCCAGTCTTTTACACCATAGCTAGAGAAGGAAAAGTCTTTAAAGAACTTCCAACAACACAACTTACTCAAACCAAAGGAGACATATCTCCCCTACTAGATGAAATAATTAGATACTGTCCAGCACCTAAGGGAGATACAAATAAACCCTTTCAAATGCAAATTACCTCATTAGAGTACGATCCACACCTAGGAAGATATCTAGTTGGAAAGATTAACAGAGGTAGTATTAAGAAAAATGATCCAGTTATTCTTCTGGAAAAAGAAAACAAAATACAGGGAAGAGTAAGAGAAATATTTGTAAAAGAGGGATTAGAATGGGTAGATGTTGAATCCGCTAAAGCAGGAGAGATCGTTGCAATAGCGGGAGTGGAATCAACAGCTATAGGAGCTACTTTGTGTTCCCTAGACAATCCTGAGAGCCTTGAGGATATACAAATAACTCCCCCTGCAGTTAAAGTAAAGTTTGAAGCAAATACATCTCCCTTCTCTGGTAAAGAGGGTAAGTATGTAACTGCTAAACAATTAGAACAAAGATTAGAACAAGAAAAAGATTTAAATATTAGTTTAAAGATATCTAAAATATCAGGTTCTTCATACTCTGTAGCAGGAAGAGGAGAATTACAACTATCAATCCTAGTAGAACAGTTAAGAAGAGAAGGATATGAATTCCAATTAAGTAAACCAGAGGTAGTACTAATAGAAAAAGAAGGGAAAGAGTATGAACCAGTAGAGGAATTAGTTATAGATTGTCCTACGCTGTATCTAAGTACAATAACGGAGGAAGTAAGTAACAGAAAGGGAGAGATGATAAATATCGAATCAGAGGAACTTAATACTAGATTTACATACAAGATATTAACAAGAAATTTAATAGGGTTACACAGAGTCCTTATGAATGCTACTAAAGGAACAGCAGTAATCAATAGCTTCGTAACTGACTATATCCCATACATCCAACACCCCCCTCTCTTTAGAAAAGGAGTAATAATATCACAAGAGACAGGAGTATCCTTAGGATATGCTCTTACTACAATCCAAGAAAGAGGCCAGCTATTTATTGGCTCCTCACAAGATGTATATGCAGGTATGATAATTGGTATTAACAACCATGAACAGGATATGGTAGTTAATCCCTGTAAAGCTAGACACAAGAGTAATGTAAGAATGTTAAGGAGTGAATTAACTGAGATAAATCTAAAAACCCCTATTCTACTAACCATTGAGTATGCTCTCTCCTTTATTAACGAGGATGAATTGATAGAGATTACCCCTAAAAGTATTAGATTAAGAAAAAAGCTTCTTACCGAAAATGAAAGAACTTGGGCAAAGAGAAAGAACTTAACTGCATACGCTAAAAAACAGATGGGTGTAGAGTAATCAATATATACTATCTCTAAGAAGATATAGAATTTTTTCTAAATTGTTCTCATAATGTTGCTCCCTCTGAGTAGGAAAAGATCCATTACTATCACTATACTTCCCATCTCTAATATCTTGTAAAAGAATAATGTTTAAATCCAAAGTCCTTGCTAAAAACCCCTTTCCATCAAAACCTCCACTTTTCAAATATTGAGCAGCATAGGATAATGGAAGGTTACCATTGTTTGAAGGTTTATAGGTCCAAGGTAAAAGAAGAGTTGGACACGAATCCTTCCTAATCTTCCTTTTAATACTCTTTCTTTTCTTGTTAATGGTTACATCTACATACTCATCTCCTAAAGAGTCGGAAAGTACAAAATCCTTACCCTTAATATCCTGACTTCCTCTACACGGCACACAATCAATACCATTTTGCAGACATGCATTAAGAAAGAATACCTCTGCCAGTATTCCTTGGTGAGGTAGGTAAAATATTGAATCATACTCTTGTGGTGAAAATCTATAAACAGCTTCAAGAGTATCTAGATTAGCTTCATTATACCAACGACAGTTGCAATTAGATATTCGATACGATATCAAACCAACTACCTCTTTTTGAATATCCTCCCACCTGGTCTGTATATCCTCTTTATCCTTTTCCCCTGTACTTTCCGCAAGAACACAGTAGTATGTATCTAGCAAAATATTTACTAGTCAAGTTATCTATTCCTATAGTATTGGATATTTTAAAATATTTCAACTGTATCTCTAAAATGATATATTAAAGAGATAATTTTGTTGGGAAAAGTTATATGGTAGAAAAAATAGAAAATTCAACAATCCAAATAGGGACTGTTGAGGTAGAGAAAGGATACAAGCCTTTCGTAATAGGAGTTGACACCTTTGATGGAACTGATTGGTTCGATGGTTGGTTTGATACTGAAGAGGAAGCTATTAATCATGCTCGTACAACTGGTGAAGAGATGTTGAAAAAACATGCATACAACAAGAATGGAAAACACATTGAACAAGGAGGAAGATTTTAATAGTTAAAATTAAAAAATATTAAAATGGCTAAAAAAGGAAAAATATATAGATGTGAAATATGTGGGAATATTGTTGAGGTATTAGAAGAAGGAGCAGGAACTTTAGTATGTTGTGGTCAGGATATGAACCTCTTAGATGAGAAGAATAAAGATGAAGGACTAGAAAAACATGTCCCACAGATAGAGGTAGATGGAGAAAAGATTACTGTTAAGGTTGGAGATATTGCACACCCTATGGAAGAGGTTCACTACATCCAATTCATTGAGCTACTCGTTGATGAAAATAGGTATATACACTTTCTAAAACCAGGGGAAAGACCAGAAGCAATATTTACTGTTAAACAAAAATACAACACTATCTCAGCTAAAGAGTACTGTAATATACATGGACTATGGAGTACTACCTAAGAAAGGAATAGTTTATATGCAAAGTATCCAATAGTTGCTAGTAAAGCAACGATTACAGTTATTAGTACTATCAATACAGCTGTACCACCCTTTTTACTCTTACCACTTTGAGATCCCTCTTCAAAATTGTTTACGATATCTTCTCTCTGTGGTACAGAAACACTCTCCTGAGCAGATTGTTCTGAAGGTAGTTGCATTCCAATTGAAGAATCTGAAACATTTTTAGGTGTATTAACTTCCATGGT
>DFBL01000061.1:0-7971 GCA_002366615.1 Candidatus Dojkabacteria bacterium UBA3081 | reverse complement strand
ATCTGTTGACACTGGAGATTCTTGTTGTCCAAATGCAGGCTGTTGAACAGGAGTAGATTCTGGAGTCTCTGTTTTTACTGCTTGCCCAGATACTGGTTGAACCGGAGTACTATCTTGAGCAGGTGTCTGAATTGCATCCATAGGAGTTATTGGAGGAGTAGATACTTGATCTCCAGTTACTGTTTCCTTTCCCATTGTACTGGGCTCCTGAGACAAATCAGTTGCCTGTTTACTAAAATCGAAAGGTGGAACAGTAGGAGTACTACTATCCTTTTGTGAAGGTGTACTTGAAAAATCAGCAACTGAAGGACTTGTACTCCCTCCATTAACAGGTGTATCTGAACTTAGAAATTGAGAAGGGGTTGGCTGTGCAGAATTATAGTCACCACCCTGTGCAGGAGTAATAGGGGTATTCAAATCATTGGGTGTCTGAGGTGTATTTCCTTGATTATCTCCTATCAAATTGTTATTAACATTATCCACGATATTTAAAGAAAAAAAATTATTCCTTATTCAATATATCAGAAAGTCCGTGCACTCTTCAACAAATTTAATAAAAGGGTAGAATCTTTTTCCTCTGCTAACCTTGTTGTTAAGTCTGTTCCCATAAGGGTTGGTGTAATTTTGGCTTGTAGTAATTTCCCCTCTTGAATATATAAAGAAAGAATCATAGCCTGTCTAGTCCCTATCCATCTAGATTGATCAAAATACAAATTCCCTAAACCGTAAAATATTAATCCCTCTTTGTAAATCTCATAGGTTTGAGGCTGATGAGCCTGAGTACCCACTACTACATCTGCACCTAGTTCTATAGCTCTTCTAAAAGTACCTTTCTGATCTGGAGTACTCAACGGTTTGTAACAAAGAGGATATATTACATCAGAGGAGGGATATGAGTAACACTCCTGAAATTGAAATGTCACTATTACAATATCTGCTATTTCCCTTGCTTGTTTAATATCCCTACTCAATTTCTCAACAGAGTAAGAGTTGGCCCCAGCTCTACTACTTGTGGCAATAGCTCCTGTCCCAAGCATAGTATCGTAGTAGTTGTAACCAACGAAAGCTACAGTAGAACCCTTTAACTCTTTGTACAAAATCTTACTAGCATCCTCAATATTCAAACCCCCTCCAAAGTAATCCCATCCCAAATCTTTGTACATCTCTATACTATCTTTATTTTTATCTGCTCCAAAATCATTGTTATGATTCCCTGTTAGTTCAACAATATCTACACCACTAACCTTTAAAGCTTCAATATACTCAGGCTTTGAACAAAACCTCATACCTGAATACACAGAACAACCCTGAACAAAAGATACCTCATTAGAAACATGTGTTAGGTCAGCATCTGCCAGGAAACTACCAATCTCTTTGGCAGGATAGCTATAATCACCAACAGCGTCTATCTTACTCGCTAAACCTCTTGAAATTGCAACAACACCACTCATATTAATTTTTAATATGTCTTCTCTTGTATATATTTTACTCTCTCCATATTTAATATCCATATTCTTTTTAAGAATATGCTCAACAAAATCCTTCTTTTCACCACCCTGCAAACCATACCCTATGAAAATACTACCTTGCTCGTCAGCAAAGAAATATCTACTCTCAAGGGACAATACTTTCAAATCTTTTGTTAACTCATTGGGAGAAACCATCCCTATCCTCTCTTCGCTATTTATAAGTGCCCTTCCCATATCCTCAACCTCCTCCAAAACAACATCCTCTTTCAATATCTGTTTCAAGAGATTTTTAGATAGCTCTGAAATACCTTCTTTGACATATATTGTATCTAATTGCCCTATCTCTTCTAAAGAGGTATCCCCCTTTACCCAATACAGATATCCTACAGGAACATACTCTATGGAATATATTGAGCTTTCCCCCATACCTACAGTAGATATCTCATACTCACCATCTGAAACAAACTTAAATCTTTTAACTCCATTAAGCTGAATATCATCAACACTCTCAATTATGCTACTTTGCACCTCGATTGGTATATTCTCATCAAAAGAGATAGTAAATGTAGGGTAATTAGCCTCCGGTTTGTTGTTAACAAATATTGTAGTTAAGGCATATATGGGAGTTTTGCTATATATCACTATGTAGAAAAAAAAGGCTAAAAATGGTATAATTATGTATAGAGCTAAGAGATATACTTTTTTAGCTTTTCCTTTTTCCATAAGTAACTTTAAGTGTGACATATATAAATATATAACATTGTTGATATTTTTTACACTTAACTTAATTATGGGGTGAATATAGAAAAATGAAAACATACAACAAAAAAAATGTGTTAGCCATATTTACAGGAATACTTGGAACTGGGTTAATACTAAATACAGTGTATGAGTTAACTCCCAAAGAGATTGTTGGTATTGATAATGTAACCTTTCAAAGGGAGTATAAACAGGATCAAGAATATATTGATAATACTCCCCAAAAAGAAACCATCCTAGAGAGTGCCGTAGCAATAGATCCTGTTGTTATAGAAAATCAAAGAAAGATTGATAATATTAGAAAGTTCTTTGAGAAGAGAAATTCTCCTTTAGCTAAATATGCAGAGGAATTTGTATATGCTGCTAATGAGTATGGTATCGACTATAGATTAGTTGCTGCTATTTCCATTGTAGAGTCCAGTGGTGGTCTTATCAACTTTAGACCTTACAATGCATGGGGTTGGGGTAAGAGTGGTTTTAAAAACTGGAAAGATGGTATCTGGTCTGTATCTAAAGGTTTAGGTAACTACTATGCTAAAGGATTAGATACCCCTTATGAGATTGGGAGAGTATACTGTCCCCCTTCATCTTCTGAATGGGCAAGAAAGGTATCTTCCTTAATGAAACAAGTAGGAGAGTAAAAACTTGGCCTACCGATAGAATGAAAGAAAGGAGAAAAGTATTGATTTAAATCTCTTCCTAAATATCTTGTACAACTCTTTTCCCATTTTCTCAGAATCATGCCTTATCAAACTCCTAACCAATTTATCCCCTTTCTGTTTTTTCATTATAGAATTTGCAACAAGATCTGCTCTAACTATCTCTCTTCTGTTTTTAAATCCCAAATCATCATCAAAAAGATGCTCACCATCATCTACATATCTCTTGTATGCTTTTTTAGGAATCCTCCCATTATTTACTAAAACATAGTCAAACTTTCTACCTACATACCCTTCAACTAGCTTTAACATACTACTAAGAGTTAAACCCCTTGTTTGCCCTATCTTTGACATTAAGTTTGGTATAAAGATGAGCTTAGCTTTTGTTTCTTGTAAAGCCATTGCAATACCATCAACAAGTATATTTGCCAAGGTAGTTGTATATAAATCGCCAGGACCAATGATAATGTAATTAGCACTATGGATTCTCTCAATTGCTCCTTTGTATGCTTTAGCTTCACTATCTAAGTAAAACTTCTCTATCTTTTTATCCTTTTTAGGCTCATCTATTAAATGTTCCCCTACTACCCTACTATCATCATCATACTCTGCAACTAATGTTACCTTATCCAATGTAACCGGAATTATCTCCCCAGTAACATTAAACAGATATTTAAACATCTCTATTGCTTCAACTTCACTTCCTGCTATTTCGGTCATAGCAACCATGAGTAAATTTCCAAGAGTATGTCCCTTTAAACCATCACCTTGGGAAAATCTGTAAGTAAAAAGCTCTCTTAAAATACCTGAATCAGTTTCCGTAGACAGTGCTATGATTGATTTACGTAAATCACTAAGAGGTAACAAGCCAAATTCATCTCTTACTACAGCATTACTTCCTCCATCATCCATCATTCCAACAATGACACTTAAATCTAAGTCCTTATACCCTTTTAAGCCTTCCAATACAGTAGAAGTACCTGTTCCACCTCCTATTACAGTGATTTTCATGATTACAATTGTATATTAAAAAATGCTATAATGTAATGTTTAATTAACTATTATACATCATATATGAATTTCAAAGTCGGTTCAAAAGTTTTCTACCCAACACATGGAGCAGGTTGGATAAAGGATAAAAAAGAGATTGAATTTAATGGAGAGAAAAAGATATATTTTGAATTTGACTTTATCACTTCCCGAATAACTGTATCTACTCCTATTGGGAATTTAGAAATGCTTAGTGTAAGACCAGTACTTTCTTCAAAGGATATTAAAAAGCATATTTCAAGCATAAAAAAGAAGCCTACAAAAGATCCAAAGACTACAGATTTTAACAAATTAATGGATATATTTAAAAAACTTGAAGAGGAAGCAAATATAAATAGCACTATTGATACTATTCGAGTATGTAACCATGTCAAAAGACAAAGAGAGAAGGATGGTAGGTTAATTCCTGTCTCTATCGAAAATGAACTATCCAGAGCTATTAGTGATATTGTAGGAGAGTTAGCTGTAACTTCTGGAGTAAAGCTAGAAACAGCCGCTAAAACATTTGAGAAACTTAGTGGTCAAGAATGCAAATTGTTACACTGAGTTAGTCTTTTTTTTTACAACTACCTTCAATATATTTTCTCCCAACTTAATATCAACCCCTTTCTCTATTCCCTTCTCTTCCTCTAATTCCTTTACAAACACCATATCCTTGATATCCTTTTGATACTTTGTAAGTAACTCTTTTACCTTTTCACTCTCTGTAAAATATCTTACCTTTACATACTCTCCTACTTTACTTCCACTTTCCTTTCTTGCTACTTGTATTCCTCTAGATATTTCATTGAGCATACCCTCTTCTATTAATTCTTCAGAAAGAGTTATATCTAAACTTACAAATATATTCTCATCCCCAGCAGTAACTATACCCTTGTTTTCTACCCACTCTTTAGAAACTTGTACCTCTTTAACATTTAATTCTCCTTTAACAATATCTAGCATCTCTTCATCAGATACTGGAACAAAGGCTTTCGCTAATGGCTGTCTTACCTTTAATCTGTTCTCATCTCTAATACTTAGACCTAAGGAGCAGATATTTCTAACTAACTCCATATTTTCTATGAGTTTTTTATCAATATATTCCTCTTTAACTTCTGGATACTGCTCAAGGTGAACTGACTCCTTGTTTGCATCTGTTAGAGTTAGATATACAGATTCAGAAATAAATGGAGCGAATGGTGCTAATAGTCTACTTATTTCTAGCAGTACAAAGTGTAATGTTTGAAGAGCTTGTTTGTCACCTTTAACAAACCTATTTCTAGACCTCCTTATATACCATCTAGAAAGAACATCTATCAAATCAAATATCTCTTTTGTTGCATTTTGTAGTTTGTACTCTTCCATATACCGTGTAACCTCTCTTACTGTTTCATTTAACTTCGCTACTATCCACCTATCCATAACCTCTGTAGGTTTGTATTCTTTGGAATTACTCTGTACGAAATCTCCTCTGTAGTTTAAGAAATACTTAACACTGTTCCAATATGGTAGTAAAACTGTTGAAGTAACCTCTTTCAAAAACTTCTCACTAAAGATTACATCCTCTCCATGAACGATAGGAGAGCTTAAAAGGTAAAGACGCAAAGCATCAGCTCCCATACTGTCTATTACCTTTGTAACCTCGGGGTAGTTTCTTAAACTCTTAGACATTTTTGTTCCATCGGGGGCAAGGGCCATTCCATTTACAACAACATTTTTAAAAGCCTCTTGATCAAAAAGGGCAACCCCTAAAACATGTAGAGTGTAAAACCATCCTCTTGTTTGATCTACTCCCTCTCCAATAAATTGAGCAGGGTATTTCTGTTTAAACTTCTCTTCATTTTCAAAAGGATAGTGTAATCTAGCAAAGGGCATGGAGCCCGAATCATACCATACATCTATCACATCATTTACCCTTTTCATTGTGCCACTACATTCACTACACTTATACGTAATTTCATCAACGAAAGGCTTGTGAGGATCTATTAATTCTACACCACTCTTCTCTTTTACCTCTGCGAAAGAACCCATCACTTCTTGCCTATCACATTTATCACATACCCATATTGGTAGTGGTGTCCCCCAATATCTATTCCTGCTTAATGCCCAATCTCTAGCCTCTGCTAACCAATTACCAAATCTCCCCTCTTTGAAGTGTTTAGGTATCCAATTAATATTTTCATTTTTCTCAACTAATCTATCTCTAATCTCACTTACTTTGATATACCAACTCTTAATTGGTTTGTATATTAAAGGGGTATGGGTTCTCCAACACATAGGCATCTGATGTTCATAGTCGTAATGGGTAAAGAGAAGGTTTCTCTCTTTCAAATCCTCCATAATGTATCTATTAGCTTTTTTGTAAAACATCCCTTTAAACTGCTCTATCTCTTCCTTCATATTTCCCTGATCATCAAGGTAGTCAAACATCGATATCCCCATCTTTGTCATTAACAGGAAGTCTTCCTCACCATACGGTGCTTGATGAACCAAACCTGTTCCTTCATCTAAAGCTACATGGTCTCCATGAACTACCTTAAAAGCACCCTGTTTACTTCTATCCTCAAAATATAGGTACAAGGGTTGGTACTTTTTCCCAATTAATTCACTTCCTTTGAATGTTTTTACTACTTTAAAATCTTTCTCAAAGATATTGTCTACTAACTCCTTCCCAACAATATATTGTTGGTCTTCATACTCAACTTGAGCATATTCAAAATCTTTGTTAACAGCAACAAGTAAGTTTCCTGGCAAGGTCCATGGTGTTGTTGTCCATATTAAAAGGTAGCTATCTGACTCTTTTAATTTCAATTTAACAACTACTGCAGGATCCTTGATACTTTCATATCCTCCAAGTGCAACCTCTGAGTTGGAAAGAGTAGTACCTGCTCTAGTAGAGTAAGGTACAACTTTATATCCTTCATACAAAAGTCCATTTTTATAAAGTTCTTTAAGTGACCACCAAACACTTTCAATATACCAAGGCTCCATAGTTGCATACTCTTCATCAGAGTTTACCCATCTTCCCATTCTCTCTGTTAACTTCTCTATTGCACTTTGATATTTCTTAACAGACTCTCTACACAGGTTGTTAAACTCCTTTACTCCAAACTTTTCAATATCTTCTTTCTGTTGGAAGCCTAACTCTTTCTCTACTTCAAATTCAACTGGTATTCCCTGACAGTCCCAACCTAAACTTCTTTCAACTCTAAAGCCTTTCATAGTTTTGTATCTAGGAACAACATCCTTAATTACCATTGTTAATATATGTCCATAGTGGGGGAGGTTGTTAGCAGTAATTGGTCCATCAAAGAAGGTAAAGGATTTCTCAATTGGTTTTTGCTCTATACTTTTTGTTAATATGTTTTTCTCTTTCCAATACTTTAGAAGTTGTTCTTCTGTTTTAGGAAATTCTGGTTTCCACTGTTCCTTACTTATCTTTATATTTTCCATATTTTAAAATGTATATATTAAAAAAAATCCCCTTGCAAAAACTAATACATTGTATCAATTCTTACAAAGGGACGCTATTTACGTGTTACCACCCTTTTTTATAGCTACATTACTGTAGTTATCTTACAGACCCTTTAATGGTCTTAGTTTTTTTTCGTAAGCTATACGTTGGATTCTACTTGCTTTTTGGCTTTCTTTCCACCACTAACCAGTGATATCTGGATCAAAGTGTTAATGTAATTATACCACACCATTTTATTAATATTTAATTAGCAGTAGATAGTAATATGCTATATACACAAAAGTATGAGATTTTGGTATGATTAGTACATATTTAATATGTTTTAAATAACAGAATGGAAGGAATAGAAAAAGAAGAAATAAGTGTGGTTGAAAAGGTACTAAAATTGCCAGGAGAAACAAGAATAGTTGCAATTACTAAGGGAACAGATAAAGAAGCCAAAAAGAGACAAGAAGAATCCTTAATAGAGGAGTTAAAGTATATGAAAGATATGGAAGAAGTAGATGTAAATGATACAAAGGATCAGAAATAATTACTCTTAGTATTAAACAACATGGCAATAGAAAAAGAGTGTCCT
>DFBL01000010.1:6278-8574 GCA_002366615.1 Candidatus Dojkabacteria bacterium UBA3081 | reverse complement strand
ATACATCTTATATGTACCGTAATAATACCTATTAGGTATTACCATATATTCACAAAAAGGTATATCTGGAGAATGTCCCTCCATTTCAAAAAAACTATCTTCATCCCTCAAACAGTGAACAAAATAATTATGCTTGAAATCAATTTCTTTTACAAATTTTATCGTTTTTACTGACCAATTAGGCAATGTTGTTAAGATATAGATCCTATCATATTCGTCCTTCAAGTCTTTTATGGGCTGTTTATCAATATATGAGGTACTATATATGGTAAATGTGTTAATTCCATAAAAGTACTTCATCGGAAATACAATCTGTTGAGCTGAACCAAAATTATTACGAGCAACCAATAACAAGTTTCTTTCTCCAATCAGTGATTGTAATTCTTGAAAAGGTTCTTGGTTAGCCCCTTCATAATCTTTAAGTTGAATAACAGAGAAAAACCCAAAATACAGTGTGAAAAATATAACTGAAAAATATAAAACAAATTTCCCAAAACTCTTTTTGCTTACATTAACTAAAAATATTGATATTAAAATAGTTAATAAAGGAATTAATTCACTTACCTGATATCTAACAAAGTAATAGTGATAGGGCGAAAATTTACTAATTCCCCAATTATATATTAAAAATATACAAATCAAAGTCAAAAGAAGAGTAATTTCAACAGATATTCTCTTTCTAAAATGATAAATCACAAAAGGAATTAGTATAAAACCCAATGGCGAAATATAAAGGAAAGTCGCCAGCACATTAAGCTGTTTAAGATAGGATAAACTATCAAAAGAAAATAATGTGTTTTGATTCTCTATAAATACTTCCTTGATATAAAAAGATAACTGGTATAAAAGGAGAGCAGTAAACAGAAAAATAATGAATGCGAAGAGATATTTGTGTATAAAAGATAAAATTCTCTTCATTACTATCCTAACCTTTGCCGAATTTAGTGCAAAGGTTAACAATATTAAGAAAATACTAATAGCTAAATACACAGCCCCCTGATTCACAAGACTGAAAAGCCTACCTTCAAAGATAGACTTAAACAAATCTGGAAGATAAAAATAGTAAAAAAGATAAGATAACCCCAAAGATACCAACCAAGAGATTGAATAGCCAATTAAAGACCTTGATAACTTTCTGTCACTAGAGAAAAGTTTTGAAAGTATTGGAATTAAAATAATTACTGGGGCAAAAAATAGAGCACTCATTCTTGTATAGAATAGTGTTGTTGAAGTTAACAAAGATAGTATTAAAAATATTTTTTCAATCTTCCCATTTTTATAATTGCTGTAAAATCTCATCAGAAAATATAAAGAGAATAAAAAAAAGGTTAAAGAAACTATCTCTGTGAGAGGTGTTCTCGAAAAATATACATGTAAGGGGTTAATTGCAATAATAAATGAGGCCAATATTCCTACTTTCTTATTTCTCCCAGATATTTCATATCCCAATAGATAAATTCCAACAATTGATAAGATCCCAAAAAGAGTAAGCACATATATCCTATTATCAGACCCAAACAGTGAGCCAAAAGTAGACATCCAAGATGGAAATACTGGATAGAAAGGCATATAAAAAATCGATTTCTCTAAATCTAAAGCATCAACACCTAGCATTGTTGCAGCCCCCGATTTATCATAAAGTTCTTTCGTCTCATCAGAAAGGCTGCTTCTCAATTCATCCTTTATGTATAGACTCTTATTTATTTCATACTGCTTTGAAAGAGACACATATGTTCCAGGATCTTGTCCTCCAGTTATATATAAATTCGGGGAAATTCTTAGAGCAAAACCTAACAGAAGGACTAGTACAAATAATAAACCAAATCGATTATCTTGAATTTTTATTTTCACTCTAAATACAAATAGCATGATCGCCTCTATCACTAAAGAAAGGACCAAACATAGACTGGGATTAAAAATTCCAAGAGCAAGAGTTAGAATATTTGTTATACTGACGATAGATACAAATAACAATCCTAGTTCAAGGATATTAATCCTTCCTTTGTTTTTTTTTCTTTTGAATAAATTCATCCTTAAGAAATCTTTTAAATATTTCCTACCCCTTTATAAACAAATCCTATATTCCTTGTATCCTCCCTATCAAATATGTTCCTCCCATCAATAATAATGGGCTCCTTCTTCATTGACTCCTTTACCTTTTCTAAATCCAAACTCTTATACTCATCATGACCAGTCATAAGAACTATAGCATCCTTATCTTTAATCATTTCTACTAAAGTTCCTTTATACTTCTTAATAAATGAATCATGTATCTCATATTTTACTCCTACTTCTT
>DFBL01000010.1:0-6237 GCA_002366615.1 Candidatus Dojkabacteria bacterium UBA3081 | reverse complement strand
AACTCATCTAACTTCTTACCAACCTCTTCTATAGCACTCTCTAATAGTTCAAACATATGAATTGGCATAAAATCATTAATATGTCTTGCCGTAGGTATAAGCTTAGGATCAACCATATCTCTAACCTCATGAATCAGAAGCCAAGAGTCCTTGGGAATACAGTGCCCCCCTACACCAGCACCAGGAAAATGCATCTGTCTTAATGCTTCTGGTCTTGTCTCTGTAACCTTTCTACAATTATTTATAAACTTCCTTACTTCCCAGACATTAGCTTTGTATGCCTCACAAAGTAGAGCCATTTCATTTGCAAAAGCAATCTGAACATCCCTATACGTATTCTCTCCTGCTTTTACTATCTCAGCTGTAATACAATCTGTCTCTTCTAATTCCCCCTGTACAACATGCTTATAAAGATCTTTAACCTTCTTTGCAGATTCTGGAGTCCATCCACCAATAACCCTATTGTAATACCTAATATTCTCTAATAGATGTCCTGGCATTAATCTCTCAGGGCAATTTGCAAGATAAAAACCTTCTCCAGCTTCCATATCAGACTCTTCTTCTAGTATCGGTTTTACAACGTGTGCCATTGTTCCTGGTGCAATTGTAGATTCAATTACAACTGTTACACCCCTCTTCATATTCTTCCCTATTTCTTTTAAAGCTGCTTTTAAATTCTCATATGTAGGCTTTCTGTTTTCCTCTGCTACGGGAGTTTGTACTGCTACGATAATGTAATCAGCCTTGGAATACTCCTTCATATCTGAAGTTGCTCTAAAGTTCCCTTTCTTTATAACTTTTTCAACTAATTCATCTAATCCAGGCTCTTGTCCCTTTATTGGGTTTTCCCCCTCATTTAGTCTCTTTACCCTATCCTCTAAAATATCAACCCCTATTACATCAAAACCAGCGTCTGCAAACAACATAGCCACTGGATATCCAACATAGCCCAAACCACATATAGCAATAGTTTCTTTCTGCTTTTGCAAGACTCAAACTTTCAAAATTTATTTCTTAGAGAATCCCTTAATCTTCTCAACTATCATTTCCACATCCTCTTCTGTAACAAATGGATTGACTGGTAGAGAAAGAACCTCTTTAGATAATTTCTCAGAAACTGGAAAATCTCCCTCCTTGTACCCCATCTTCCTAAAGTGCTCATGAAGATGCAAAGGCTTAGGATAGTATACACCACAACCTATTTCATTCTCCTTTAGGTATGCAATAAGTTCATCTCTAGTATGACCAAAATCCTCAGTTACCCTGATTGTATACTGATGATATACATGGGTATTTCCCCCTATTATCTTAGGAATAATAATCCCCTCTATCTTAGAGAGTCCTTCATCATACAATTTAGCATTTCTAACCCTAGTACCAATTATCCTATCAATCTTTTTCATCTGTTCAACACCTATTGCTGAAGCGATATCTGTAATTCTATAGTTATGCCCTAATTCTAAGTATTCATACCTTACTGCCTCATCCTGTCCATGATGTCTAAACATCTTAGCCGACCTTGCTATTTCATCATCATCAGTTGTTAACATCCCTCCCTCTCCTGTTGTGATATTTTTTGTTGCATACAAAGAGAATGCTCCAACATCACCAAAACTCCCTGCAGTATTTCCATCTTGAGTAGCCCCGACAGCCTGACAAGCATCTTCTAATATCTTTAGATTATATTTATCCGTTAGTTCTTTTACTTCTTTATATTTATATATCTGACCAAATAGATCAACAGGGATGATAGCCTTTGTGTTATCAGTGATTTTCTCCTCTATCTTGCTTGGATCAATACAAAAATCATCTTCAGATATATCAACAAACACAACCTTACTCCTTTCCATTAAAACAGGATTTGCTGTCGCTACAAAGGTAAAAGGTACAGTAATTACCTCATCACCATCACTTATACCTAAAGCCCTGACTCCAGCATGTATAGCAGTGGTTCCATTTGAGAATGCAATAGCATGTTTTGTTCCACAAAGTTTCGCAAACATATCTTCTAACTCTGCTGTCTTTGGCCCTTGTGCTATCATTCCTGATTTTAGAACTTCAACTACAGCATTTATTTCTTCATCTTCTATTAAAGGTTTTGATATTGGAATCATATCGGTAACTATAAAAATTTATTTAGATTCAAAATCATCCGCATACTTTAAAAATCTAGCAGGATTACCAACAACAACAGCTCCAGGGGGAACATCTTTAGTAACAATAGCACCAGCACCAATTAATGCTTTTTCTCCTATTTTAATTCCTGGCCTTAAGATTGCTCCAGCACCAATTGATGCATCTTTCCCAATATGTATTGAACTTACTTTCCAATCATCTTCTCCTTGCAGAGTTCCTTCATCTGTTCTTGCTCTAGGAAAGAGATCATTTGTTGTTAAAGAGTTGGGTCCTAGAAAAACACCTTCTTCCATTTCAACTCCGTGATATACAGGAACATAGTTTTGAATCTTTGTTTCATCTCCTATTTCAACATTGGAATCTATAAATACATAATCTCCAAGGATACAGTTTTTACCTATTTTAACCCCGCTCCTTATATGATTAAAGTGCCATACCTTTGAACCATCTCCAATAACGACATCATCTTCAATTAGGGTATAATTTCCAATTATACATTTCTCTCCAATTGTTACCTTTCCTAATTTACTATCAAGTATCAAAGAGCCATTCCCTATAAAAGAACCTTTCTCTATCTCCGCATCGGGATGTATTCTGATATCTTTTTCAAAATTTAAAAATTCTTTTTTGTTTAAAGATTCTTTTAACTCCATATTACTTTTCCTTTTCATAAATTTTCTCTATAAAGGATATTGAAGGGATAGCTTCCGACACCTTGAAGCCTCTACCCTCCGCTATTTCTTTATACAACGTTGGGTGGTTTGGGCATGAACCAACATGAGTTCCATAGGAATTTGGTACTAAAGAAACCCCTGCTATCTTTTCAATATTTTCCCATTTCTTTTCTAATTCCTCTGTTTCGAAAGCTGCTCTTTCAACTCTATCTAGAGCATTTCCACTTATCTTTACATATCCTTGAGATCCCATTACTGCTATTGAGCATTCCAAGTTAGAAGGCTCTACAGCGACATTTACCTCTATACTTCCAGATGCACCATTTTCATACTCTACTATGGAGTAGGATGTATCTTCAAAGGGAATATCTAAATGCTTATGATTAAATGTATCTGTAGATTTAACATCCGGGACACCAAAAGACTTTTGAATAATATCGAGATAGTGAATAGCATACTCATACAATGATCTCCCACCTTCCTCAAGAGAGCCTCTCCAATCCTTGAAATAGCCTAGAGGTCTTTGCCATCTTTGAATAAAGCACACAGATCTAATATCTCCTAATAAGCCATGTGTCAAAGCATCTTCCATCATCTTAACCGTAGGATTGTACCTAACTTGGAGTACACAGTAAGCCTCTCTTCCAAGCTTGTCTGCCTCATCTTGAATTTCTTGAACCTTTGAGGCCTCAAAAGCAATTGGTTTCTCAATTAGGATATCATATCCTGCATCTAATGCATCCATTGCCATCTGATAGTGTAGATTATTGGGAGTAGCAATGGTCACAAAATCCATCTTTCCCTGCATCTCTTTTAACATCTCTTTGTAATCAGTAAATCCTTTTACATCTTCATTTTCATTAACAGCTTTCCCTAATACGTCTTTATCAATATCACAAAGGGCGACAAGCTCAAAATCATTAGGATTTTGCTTAATTGATTCAATGTGTCTGATTAATATATGTCCGCAACCTATAATTCCTACTTTTCTTTTTACCATTTTATTTTATCTCAAATTTTAAATTTTCAGCATTCTGAATATTCTACTTAAAAGATTCTAACTCTTCAAGGAATAAATTCTTTTGAGTTTTTCCAAATTCCTCTCCCAATCATACTTCTCTTCTACCTTCTTTCTACCTCTTTTCCCCATCTCTTCCCTCTTTCCATTATTCTTCAACAAATACTCAATCTTTTCTGATATACCCTCGATATCATCAAATGATATCAAGTACCCATCCTCTCCATCAGAAATTACCTCTTTAATAGCATCATTCTTACAACCTAATACAGGATTCCCATACACCCATGCTTCTAAATATACAATACCAAAAGAATCTGTCTTAGAAACCATTGAAAATATATCTCCAGCATCATACAAATTCCATTTATCTTCCTCTGATATATTATCAATATTTAGTATCCTTCCTTTGTATTTCTCCTCCAAGCTATCAATATATTCACTAAACTTCTGATTATATGCTCCCCCAAAAACTAATGTAGCATCAACATCCCTATCCCAACAAGTAGTCATAGCTTTAACTAAATTAAAACTCCCCTTCTCATAATTCTTGGTCCCAATCTGAAAAACAATATCATTTTCTATTCCATACTTCTCTCTAAACCTCTCCCCCTGCCCACCTTCAATCTTGTCTAAGAAAACTCCCTGTCCAATAACTTCAAACTTCTCCTCATCTATTTCAACCCCATTTTCTTTACAAAAGCTCCTAATCGCTTCTCCTTCTGCTCTAGTATTTAATATTATCTTACTAGCATGTTTAAAAAAGGGAACAGCGGTTTTTCTAAAATATTTCTTCTTTAATGAATCATTCTTCTCTACTCCAATATGCAATGCAGGGATAACGATCAAGGGTATGTTTAATTTCTTAGATATTAAATACCCTACATAGAAGAGAAAATAGTAAGGAGTTGATGATACAGTTACAAAATCATATTTCTTAATATCTTTAATATCCTCTAACATATGAAAAGATGTTGGACAGCTTGCTAGGTTAGAGATTTTAAATAAAGGTAGTCTACCAAACAAAACTCTAAAGATCTTGTTAAGATATTTGTTTCTCAAAATGCCCTTCCCTACAGGAAACCTCTTCACATTAACACCATTTATCACTTCTTCCTTTTTTTCTACAATAGAACCATGTAAGTCCCACAATGTATCTGCCTCTAAAGCCTCTGTTGTCCATACATCTACCTCACACTTCTCTTTTTTTACTAAATATTCAGAGAGTATCTGTATGAATAGCTCTGCCCCACCCCGTGCAGGTGAATATCTTTGTATTATGTTTAATACTTTAATTATCATATCTCTCTTTCCTTATTTCATAAAGGGTTTTCTCTTGAGTCATTCTAATTCTATTGAACATACCTGCAAGGAAACCTAACATTATAAACAAAAGACCAAATACTAAAAACCCAAGACCAATGAAACCTGTAGCTTTATATGGATAGTATATTCCTGTTATAAAATAGTGAAGAAAAAGAAAAAGTTCAAATCCAGAACCGATTATCATTGAGATACTTCCCAATCCTCCAAAGAAAAGCATAGGTTTGTAGTCTCTCAATGTCTTTATAATAATTACAAGGGTATTAAAGGTATATTTTAAAATATTTCCGGCTACTCTAGATTTCCTTGATTTGTAATATATTACATCTACTGGATACTCTATAACTCTTAAACCCTTATATACCATATCTAGTATGGTCTCTTGAGTATAAGTAAAATCTCCAAAAAGATTTAATCTCATTAATGCTTCTCTGTTGTATGCTCTAAAACCACAAGATACATCTCTAAACTTCTGCCCACTAATTAATGATATTAATCTAGACATCTGAGTATTCCCCCAATACTTACTCTTAGGCATATTCTCTGGAATACTATTAGCAAACCTATTACCTGTAACCATATCAGCTTTATCTTTAAGTATAGGCTCTATCATCTCAGGAATCTGTTTACTGTTAAACTGCCTATCTGCATCTATACTTACTAGTATGTCTGCTTCATTCTCCAAACAATATGTAACTGCACTTTGAAAAGCACTCCCAACCCCCTTATTAACCTTATGACTGACTACATCCGCCCCATTATCTTTTGCTATTTTAACAGTATTATCTGTACTCCCGTCATCAATAACTAAAACTTTAATCTTTTCTATACCCTCTATCTCCTTTGGAAAAGATTCAATTACATCTCTAATTCCTTTCTCTTCATTTAGTGCAGGCATATATATTACTAGCTTCATTCCAAAATATTCTTAATTTATGTACATATTCTAACGAATTATACTAACTTTATGATTAAAAAACTAATCAAATATATGATATATTATTAATATAACTTAAAAGATAAACAATAATGTTTAAATTAAAAATAAAACATATTTTACTCTCAACCCTCTTCTTAACACTCTTT
>DFBL01000015.1 GCA_002366615.1 Candidatus Dojkabacteria bacterium UBA3081 | reverse complement strand
TATCGCTTTCTTTGTTGCATCCTCAACAAAATTTAAGGCCACTATTGTAGGTATTTGTGCTTCTAGGATTTGTAAAATTACATAGAGATTCTTTTCAAGACTCGTTGTATCGGCAAGAACTATTACTCCATCAATGTCGCCTTTAAAAAGGGTTTTCTCAGTGATTTTTTCTTCCTCAGACCTATCTGAGATAGAGTATATTCCAGGTGTATCTATAAATTCAATTTCGGTGTTATTAAATCTCTTTTTAGCTGAAGTTAATTCAACGGTAGTTCCTGGATAGTTGGATACGGTCACTTTAGGGCCAACGAGAGCATTAAGCAGTGAAGATTTCCCCACGTTAGGTTGGCCAATTAAGAGTATTTTAAGTTTTTTCATATTCAATTATTTTAATATTTTTTGCTATCTTATTACTCAACGCAAATTTTTTGTTTCCTATCCTAATGACAATACGACCAGAATTTCTATTTACTACTTGGGTTCTTTCTCCAGGGAGTATCCCCATACTAACTATTCTTTCAAAGAGTCCGTTGGTTAGAATATCAACATTAGTAATTAAGCCTTCTTTGTTTAGTTTAAACTTTGTGAGTGGAACTCCTTTCCTTTTTAATGTATGTAATTTTTTGATATTTTTAATAACCTCTTCGGACACGTAATGCTCAAGAATATGTGCTTTTCTGTGTGCTTTCTTTTTATTTAGATTTTTTTTGAAGTAATTTTCAAGAACAAGATGTTTTTCTAAAATAATTTTTGATTGAATTTGTCCATTTTTTGACAATTGAATAAAACCGTTTTTGATTATTATTAGATTTTCTTCCCCGAGTTCCTTCAATGCTGTAGATATAGAGGAAGAAGAAACCTTAATTTTACTTTTTATTAGATTTAATGGAATTTTCTTTTTTTCCTCGATTACTGTTCTTAGTATGTCTTCTTTGATTATTTTTATAATATCAGAGTTTTTTGTCATGTCTATACTAAAGTTTACGTGTTTTTTAATCTTGGTGCAAAATTAGGTTTTATAGAATATGAACCAGGAATTAAGATACAAAGCTTTTGTGATGTAATATGGCGGGACATACATGTCTGTAGCCTAAAATGAGACAAAAGAGACAGTATAAAAAGGGGAAACAAACAGACAGCTATAGTTAGGTGATAATATCTTTGTTTTATAGATAGGGTATATTTATGGATTTAAAAATATTATTTTGGTAGTATTTGATTATGCAAGATATAAATAATTTGGGATGTAATACTGTATCTGATGAATCAATAACTCCTGAATCTTTAGGTGTTTCTAGGGAAGAGACTGAATTATCTAATGAAACGAAGTTAGTTGTTTTAGAGAAACCAAATGCTCCAGTATATATTAGAGCCACCTTTTTTAGTGGGGGACGTTTTGATCCAATAGGTAAAGAAGGGACATCTCACTTTTTAGAACATATGTTAGTCGCAGGTACACAGAGATTCCCAACGAAAGATAAATTAGTTGCATATATTGAACAATATGGAGGTTATTTAGATGCTGGTACATGGGCTGATGAAATATTGATTAATTCGACCGTAGCTGACCCGACTGATTTAAGAGTATGCATAGATGTAATGCATGAAATGTTATTAGAACCACTTTTTGATTCTCAAACTTTAGAAATGGAGAGAGGATCAATTTTAGAAGAACTAAGAGATACCAAATCTAATCCAAATGAGATGCTTTGGGAATTGTATCCGACCTTATTTTTTAAAAATACAGATAAAGGTAGGTCACTAATTGGCTCTGAAGAGAGCATTCAATCGATTACTAGAGATAATTTGATTCATTTTTATCATGAGGCTATAACATCTGGTCGTTTATCCCTATTAACATGTGGAGGGGTAACTGTTGACGAGGTTAAAGCACTTGCTGAGAAAGATTTATTGGTTCCAGAAGGGCCTGAGTTACAAATATCTAGAGAATTACCTATCAATCGAGAGACCCCAATTTTAGTAAAACAATATAAAGATACTGATCAAGTACATTTAATGTTTGGTTTCAGGACTGAGGCTCAAGATGGATCTGAAAACACTGCATTAAATGTGATAGCAGAGACTTTAGGTGGTGGATACTCATCTATTTTAGATAGAAAACTTCGTTATGAGAAAGGGCTTGTTTATGATTCTAGCGCCTTTACTTTAGAAGAGAGCGATTCAGGGGTGTTGCTAATTAAAACTTCTACATCTAAAGATAAGGTACAAGAAGTTATGGATGTTATAACTGGAGAAATAAGAAGAATAATTGATCAAGGACTTACTCCAGATGAGGTAGCTTTTGCCCAAAAGAAGATTATTAAATCATTAAAGATGCAACTTCAAGCGTCACACAATTGGGTGAATATCTATACAGATTGGGAGAGAGGGGTAGGAAAACCATTTGGTATAGCTGACTATACCAAGGGGATATCAGAATGTACCTCTGCTATTACACAATCGGTTGCTCAAAAGTATTTTGCAAATGATAAGTGGTATTTAGCAATGTGTGGTGATGTTAATTCTACAGATGTAAAAATAGATTTGTAAAATTGTTACATATAAGTTTGGATAAACCCGGAAAGAATGGCGGGACATACATGTCTGTAACCTAAAATGAGACAAAAGAAACAGTATAAAAAGGGAGGATAGTG
>DFBL01000043.1:3498-18524 GCA_002366615.1 Candidatus Dojkabacteria bacterium UBA3081 | reverse complement strand
AAACATAAAGATGTTTTAAAATACCTTTATGACAGAGGTATTACTGATGAAAGTATAAAGGAATTTGGGATAGGATATGCAATAGAAGATAGGGAATTGTTAGATTTCATTCAGAAAGATTCTAAATATTCTAAAAAAGAGCTTTTACTCTCAGGTCTTTTTGTAGAAAAAAATGGGAAACTTAGAGGAAAATTCTTCAAAAGAGTGATGTTTCCAATTAGATCAAGTTCAGGTCGAGTAATAGCCTTTACAGGAAGAGTAACCCCTGACAACAAATATGGGCCAAAATATATCAACTCTCCAGAAACCCCTATATACCGCAAAAGGGAGAATCTGTATGGACAGTACGAATCAAGGCAAGAGATTCGAAAACAGGACCTAGTAGTAGTCTGCGAAGGCACTACAGATGTCATATCTGCTCATCAATCTGGGATAAAAAATATCGTAGCTCCCCTAGGAACTGCTATTACAAAAGAGCAGATAGAGAAAATATCAAAGCTTTCTAAAAATGCTCTTTTTCTGTTTGATAACGACAGTGCAGGACAAAAGGCTCTAGAAAATGCCTTCATACTCTCTCAGCAGTTCTCACTAAATACGTATGCAGCAAACACATCCCCCTACAAAGATATAGATGAGATAATACAGAAAGAACCCGAAAAATTGCACAAAATTGTTAAAAAGAAAACNNNNAAATTGTTTCATGGCTAAAAGACACCCTCAAGAATGTTGTTAATCCGTCCTTTTTTTCCTTTTACGTGAAAATGGCCGTAAATATAACGAAAATTGACCCTCCTAAAATCCTGTCAAAAAGTAGGTCATTCAAGAATGTTGCACTGGAGCCAAAAATTGAGACTCTCCACAAATCGAAACAGTCTATCTTTTTGCAACTACTCCTTTTTCAAGATAAAATTACTCTTCCTAAATATATTGAATTAAGATTTTTTACTGAGAAAAATGTCGGGGGTATCTTAGAATTTGTAAAGGAAAATCCAAATTCTTCCCGAGAAAAAATACTTAAAAACTTTGAATCAGAATCTTCTGTCAGAAATCTTTTGGAAGACAGTATGTTTTCATTTCCCAAAGAGAGAAGTGATGAAGAGGAAATGCAAAATATCTATGAGAATATAATGAAGGAGTACTTTCAACATAAAGAGCGAGAATATAATACTAAGATTGCAGCAGCAGAGGTAAGAGGGAATCTTAAGGAAAGTGATAAACTGTTAAATGAGTTTCAAGAATTAACTAAAGAAAGAAAAAAGTATGAAGAAAATAGCAGACTATGACACAATAAACTATGATTACAGTACATACTGGGAAAAAAGAGAGTATGAACATAAATCAGAGGTAATCCTACTAGAAAAGTTGCTTTCCAAAGAGAAAGGTAATTGGTTTTTAGATATTGGAGGCTCCTATGGTAGATTACTTCCTACATATTATGATAAATTCTCTCATCCAGTTATCGTTGATTACTCACTAAAGACTCTACAAAAAAACTACAGTGACATTAAAAAGAAATACCCTAATGTACAGTTAATAGCAGCAAATGCTTACTACCTTCCATTTAAAGGAAATTCGTTTGATGGCTGTATGATGGTAAGAGTATTACACCATATTAACGAGCCTAAAAAGGTACTAAATGAAATCTATAGACTCCTTTCTAAAAACGCAATATATATCCAGGAGTATGCTAACAAATTACATATAAAAGCAGTAATAAGAGCTATTGTTAAATTAGATTTTTCAATTTTTTCTAAAGAGGCATATCAACAACCCAACAAAGAAAACTATGAAGGGACCAGAAAGAATATCCAGATTCCTTTCTTAAATTACCATCCTAAAGAAATTAGAAATATCATCTCTAAATCAGGTTTCTCAATATTAAAAAAATATGGTTGCTCCTTCTTTAGAATAGATTTCCTTAAAAACAACATTAAAGTTGATACTTTGCTCTTTTGGGAAAATATATTACAAAACAGTATCTCCTTTTTAACCCTTTCTCCTAGTATATTCCTAAAATCAACAAAAAAAGAATCACCTAGCCTCTCAAAACAAGATTCTCTAGAAGATATATTAGTCTGTCCAAAATGTAAAAAAGAATTAGATATTGAAGGGTCTGCTGCAAAATGTAAAAAGTGTGCTCTCTCTTTCAAGAAGAAAAAAAATATTTGGGATTTTAGAATATAGATGAAACAGAAAAGATCCCTTGGTCAAAACTTTTTCATAAACAAAAACCTTGGAGAATATATTGTAAACAAGGTTGTCGAAAGTAGAAGTGATTTTCTAATTGAAATAGGTCCAGGAACAGGTTTTTTTACTCAAATGCTAATAACTCACTTCCAAAATATTCTTTTAATTGAAAAAGATGATGCTCTTGCTAAAGAGTTATCCCTTAAATTTCCTTCTACAAAAGTAATACCTGGGGACTTTTTACAATTCAACCTAAACTCCCTAAAAGAAGATAAATGGATGTATTTTGGTTCTCTTCCTTACAATGTTTCCAAACCAATCATTTACAAAATTATTTCTAGTGAGAGATTTTACAATAAATCCTTTTTTATAATACAAAAAGAGGTAGCAGAAAAATATATATACAGAAAGCCTTACTCCATGCTATCCCTTATTACTGCCTTGTATGCAGATTGTGAAAAAATATTAGATATATCCCCTGAATCATTTAAACCCAGACCCAATGTTATAAGTTCTTTAATATCCTTTACTCCTATAAGAAGCTCTTTCCAAGAATTGGCAAGAATTGAGTCTTTAATAACTCTCTCTTTTAGACATCCTAGAAAGAATCTCTACAATAATTTGAGAAATACACCGTTTGAGAAAGGCTCCCATTTATTCAAAACAATGAGGCCATCTCAACTCTCCTTGGAGGAGTACAAAAAGATATTGAATTATTCCTCCTAATCTTTTGATATAATTAGGGTAATGAAAAAGAAAAAGGAGAAGGAGAAACAATTAGATTTTGGTCTTAGAAATACTCCAAAGAATGTTTACTACAAATATAAAGATCAGTATGAATTATGGTTAGCTGGTCTTGAAACAAAGAAATTTATTAAAGATCCTTTTACCTGGTTTTCAATAATTATATCTCTTACTTTCATTATTACAGAGATATTTACTATTGAGACTAGTGGAGCAATTCCTTCAAAAATTCCTATTTTAAACTACTATACAAACCCTATTAAAAGACTTTCTAGTAATGAATATATCTATCTCTTTCCCCTGTTAGGAATAGTTACCCTTCTGGGTTCTATTGTCCTATCTAATAGGTTCTATCATAAAGAGAGAGATTTAGCTAAAGTATTACTGCTTATAATGTTATTAACTAATATGTCTTTCTGTTTTATGTTTCTCAAATTATTTTTAATATTTTAAATATGGACATATCTATACCAACAAAGTTTTTAGAGCGAATTCTTAAGATTAATAGCTTGAGTATATCCCAAGCATATGATAAATATTTTAATTTCTGGCCCCTATTTCTTGTCGGCTTTCTTTTTTCCTTACTTTTACTCCCCTTTATTGGTAGGCTAGCAACAAAATACGGGATTACATACAAACCAAAAGATAGAAGAAGAGGCAAAGATTATGATAATCCCCAGAAAGCTGTACATACAATAGAAACTCCAGCTTTAGGTGGTCTTGCAATAACTATCCCTGTTCTTGTTGGAATTTTACTATTCTTTAGATTGGATGCCTTCACTATACCAATACTAATAGCAATCCTAATCCTTCTAATAGGGTCAACTTTGGATGATGTGTTTAATCTCTCTTCGAAAAAGCAATTAACATATCAAGCATTAGCAGCTCTAGTAATAGCAATCTCCATTATTGATCTATCAAATATTAGTTTCTTTGCGAATGATTTTCTTAATCTAACAACATTAAGATGGTCTTCTTCAATTCTCTCTCTCCCAATCTCTATAGTCTTTCCAGGGGATTTAATATTAATGATATGGATACTTCTGTGCATTAACTCTGTGAAGTGGGTGGGAGGCTCTCCTGGACTTGTAGAATCATACTCCTTAACCATCTTCCTCCTTCTCTTTGTAGTAGGACTGAGATCTCTTTCTCTCTTCTCCTCATCCTTAAGTATATTAATTGCAGGCTCTTTACTCTCTCTTGTTTACTTCGCATTCCCTCCACCAAAAATTATGTCTGGTTCAAGTGGTAAATCAATATATGGTTTTCTAATTAGTATTCTAGCTCTTACTAGTGGTGTTAAGTTCTCAACCACCATTATGCTCCTTGCTCTCCCCCTTATAGACTTTGTCTATGTAATCATTTACAGATATTTAAAGTACAAACCTAAAACACTTCCC
The DNA here is from genome assembly GCA_002366615.1 of Candidatus Dojkabacteria bacterium UBA3081. Taxonomy (GTDB): domain Bacteria; phylum Patescibacteriota; class Dojkabacteria; order SC72; family SC72; genus UBA3081. The sequence goes on along the minus strand of DFBL01000043.1, from coordinate 14,193 downwards.
GAACTAATGAAAATAAATGATACTTCTCATCTACATCACAAACTCCTTAAACTAAATTTAAGTAATGTTCATATCCTTTTGATAGAGACTTCAATATCCCTGTTAATAGGTTCGTTTGCAATACTTTCAACAGGAGCATTACGATACTTCGCATTAATTTTTGGCCTATCTTTGGCGATAGGGTTTGTTGTTTACATCAATTACAAAGCCTCAAAAAAGGATGAGAAACAGAAAGAGTCTCCAGAATCTAAGTACTCATATTAATCCTTTGTAGACAAATAGTAGTAGCTTGAATATAATGAATATATGAAAAAATGGAAATCTCCCTTAATAATTTTTGCCTTAATAATAGCTCTATCTCTCTTTCTCTTTTTTGTACCGTTAGATAATATAGTTAGGAATCTACCAATACTAAAAGGTTTCTATGAAAACACCTCTTTAGAAATAACTACTCCAAATGGAAAAGCAACTGTAAAGCTTAATGAAAAAGAGTATGGAGAAACTCCAGCCACTATTCAGAATCTTTTTGCGGGTGAATATGATGTAGAACTAACTAGAACAGCACAAGAGGAAGGGTTTTACAAAAGCCATTCTTTTCCTCTCGAATTAACAAAAAATACAACCTCCAGAATTAATATTGAGATAGGACCGGATAACAACCTACATGGTTTTCTTCTCTACTATACACAGGACAATACCATTAGCTCTGGTAGTGGTCAGATAATGGTTACCTCTAATGCTAATGGTGCAAAGATATATTTAGACAATGAATATCTCGATATTGCTCCAATTACTAATCTTGAATTAACAAAAGGTGAATATACTATCTCTATGACCAAAAAAGACTATGAAGATCTCACTTTCCCTGTCCTTGTAGAAGAAGGGTATATACTAAATATTAAAGGATACCAATTCCCTGTTCCAGTAACTTTTGAAAGTGTACAAAACGATGAGTAAACAAGATTTAACTAAAATTAAAGGTCAGGTTCCAGTTTCAGTTATTGTTCATGGAGGCAACTATCTATCATATTTACTTGCCAAAACCCTTCTTGAGCAGGGCAGTCATGTAGTTATTATCGATAAATATACTAACAACTCAAAGAAGTATTTCAATGAATTAAAAAAGACTGGGAAAGTAAGCTTTATCGACTTCAAAGGTCTGAAATCTTTCTATGAAAAGGTCGCTAGAATAGACTATCTCTACTACATGCTTGGACAAAAGCTTGAGGGGAATAAGAAGATTGATAGTAAGGATTTTCTCTCTGAAACAGATTACTTAAACAGCAGTTTAAATGTTGCGAATAAGTACAAAGCAAAAATATCTCTAATTACTTCTTTAAAGCTCAATCGAGAGCTTTCTAATATAATAAATAATCAACAACAGGATGGTAAAACTAAACCGTATACACCCTTAGAATTACAACGATATGGAGAAAACTATGCTGCTGAATTTGTAGATAAAACAAAAGCTAATCTCAGAATTGTTAGACTAGGAACATTGGTTGGAAAGGGAATCGACAAAATCGCAGATAACGTATTAGATAAACTTTTTGTAGATGCTACCCAGAAACATCAAATAGAGATAGAGGGAGAGGGATTAGAAATCCACAACCTAATTCATGAAAGTGATGCTGTATATGGAATACTCAAGCTTACATTTTCAAATGATACAAAAGGAGAGGTAATATCTTTGTGTAACAAGAATGAATATTCTACACTTTCTTTGGCATACAAGCTATTAGAAATAGATGTAGAAGCTAAAGCAATTAAGTTCGTTGAAAAAGAAAACAGTAATACTCTCTTACAAGACCTGTACGTACCAGCTCCAAATGCTACACAGTTTGGATGGAAACAGAATATATCTTTAGAAGAAAGCGCCATCGATCAGGTAAGCTCCTACTATGAAATGTCTGACAAGAAGTGGACATTAGATAAGACAGAGGGAAAGACGAAAAGCTCTGAAGATATATCCCAAAAATCAAAAACTAAGCTAGGGGTTTTTGTATCTTCCATATTAAAACCTTTTAGGAAAATATCTAAGCCTAAAGAGCTTTTTAAAGAGATTAACTACATTAAAATATTCACAAGTTTTCTGTTAATAGTACTCTCTTTTCTCTTTGTATATTTTGTAATAGCACCCATCGTTGGAATTTCTCTCGGTAGTTTCATAGTGTACAAAGAAGGAGAAAAACTTTCTGAGGGTATTTCTACTTTAGATTTCAATAGAATAGAGAACTCTTCTGAGAGAATTTCATACAATATTGATAGAGTAGATAGTAGTTTAAATAGATTGTATTGGGGTTTTAATCTTTTAAATTTAGAGGATGAGTACAGGAATTTAGATAAGATTGTACAGGGTACAAAATATGCTTCTGAAAGCATTACTTACTTAAATCTAGGTCTTCTTCCTCTTGGGGAGTATATAAAGGATTTTGAGCCTTCTATAGAATTTGGGAATGAAGAAGTAGTAGAGAAAAAAGAGTATACACAGTACCTAGAATCGATGAATGAGAATAAACATCTTATTACAGAGGGTGTATATAAAATGTCTTTAGCACAAAGCCTTGTTAACTCCGTTGATACAAGAAAGATCCCTCCCTTTCTTAAGGATTTTGTATTTGAATACAAGGATATTATCAGCAATATTGATACTTTAGTGGGCCCTCTTGAGCAAATATTAGATTTCCTACCAGATATCCTTGGTTTAGATGAACAGAAAAGATACCTAATACTCCTTCAAGATGACGCAGAGTTAAGAGGAACAGGTGGCTGGATTACAAGTTACGCCTTAGTGGGGATTGAGGGTGGACAAATCGTAGAATTGTATATAGATGATATATCCAGTGCACAAGCTATCCTTTCCCTGGGAGGAAACAGTTACAGAACTCCTAGCTCTATGGTAAGAGCCTTTCAAGATACAAGATACTCCTTTCCTTTAGTGAACTGGGATCCTAATCTACAAAATGTCTTACTAAGTTCTGAGCAATTCATATATGACTTAGGAAAAGGAGATAAGTTGGATGGGATAATCACCATTGATTTAACTGCTTTACAAAGACTTTTAGGACAGTGGAATGGGATAGAGGTCCCTGGGGAATCAGAACTAGTTACCTCTGAGAATCTGTATCCTAAAATCTTTGAAGGTGGTACTCCAGATGGCCCAAATTCATCTCGTAAATCTATTTTTCTTACAGATCTGTTTGATTCAGTTACTACAAAACTGTTCTCTTCTAACTTTGAAGATTACAAATCAATATCCGATGTCTTAGCACAATCTCTAGAGGAGAAACATATACAAGTAACCTTCAAAAACTCTAATGCCCAAGCATATGCAGACTCTCAAGAATGGGATGGGAATTTAGATTCAGAATTTTTAACTACCCCTATAAATATTGACTGGAATTGGGGAGCAAATAAAGCGAACCTATATATCAAAAAGAATCATACATTAACTGTAAATATTGAAGATGTCGAAACCATCTCGTATACCTATCAAATAGCGATTGAGAATAGCTCTACGAAGGAAGAATACCCCCAAGGAGAGTATATTAATTATATTAGAGTATTTCTCCCATACAGTTCTAAAATAACTGGAATAAAGGGTTTAGAGGATAACAGATACGATATATATGAGGAATCTGGTTACAAGGTAGCTGGGGGGTGGTTTAATATCCCTATCAAAACAACAAGTACTTTCGAGATTAAGTATCAAATCCAAGCACAAGATTTTGGACCAGACTTTTTCTTAAGAGAAAGTGATACTAGATATGAACTAGATCTTAATATATACAAACAGCCTGGGAGTAAGAAAGATGCATACAATCTATCAGTAATATATCCTGAAGATTGGACAATCGAAAATAGCGAGGGATTAACTAGAATAGAAAACAATCTAAACAAAAGATTTGAGCTTTCTTCTGATCAACATTTCTACATCTCCTGGAAAAAATAATTAGACCTTAATCTCTTTTCTCCTTTTAAGATACATATATACCTCAAGTATTTCCTCTAAAGAAGTCTCTTTCATAGAGGCAAATTTCCCAATTTCTTCTATCTCTAAATCAGTATTAATGGGCATCCTGTTACTAATTCCAATAGGTTTAATAAAGGTTGCTATATGATTTGATTTACAATTCGTGCATGAGAAGTGTATAATACTTGACATATTGGTGTCTTGGATTATTTCTAAATCTTTTGGAGAATAAGGTTGCCCACATTTATCACAAAACCTAGCGATATTTTCTATGAAGAATTTTTTCTTCTTTTCTAAATTGTTATTATTCAAAGACTTTCTCATATATTAAATTATATCATAATCACTAAATGGTAAAGATTTCAAACAAAGAGAAACAGATAAATGAGCTAGTTAAAAAAGGGAAAGAGCAAGGTTTTCTTTCTCAAGAGGATATCCTCGAAGTCTTTCCTACAATAGAAGAAGATATTGTTCTTTTGGATGATATTTTTAAAAAGCTACAAAAAAACGAAATTGAGGTTCTTGAACCAGAGGAGGATATTGTTGATACATCAAAGGAATTAACCCTTGAGACTAAAATCCGTATTCTTAAAACAATACAATCTACTATTTCCACAGATGCCATTAGATCCTATCTATATGAAATCGGTAAAATCCCATTGCTTACAGCTGAAGAGGAAGTTATTTTAGCAAAGAGGATTGAGAAAGCGGATAAAGAGGCAACTCAACTATTAATAACTGCAAATCTTAGATTGGTTGTTAGTATAGCTAAGAAATATAGTAAGAGTGGCCTAGAACTGCTTGATTTAATCCAAGAGGGTAACATTGGCCTTATGAGGGCTGTCGAGAAGTTTGACTATCACAAAGGCTTTAAATTTTCTACGTATGCTACCTGGTGGATAAGACAGGCTATTACTAGGGCTATAGCAGATCAGGCAAGGACCATTCGTGTACCTGTACATATGATTGAGACTATTAACAAATTTAATAAGGTAAATGGGACTTTAACTACACGACTTGGCAGACAGCCTACTGATGAAGAAATCGCAAAAGAAATGGATATTGAGATAGGGAAGATTGCTGAGATAAGGAAAATTAAACAGAACCCATCCTCTTTAGCAACCCCTATTGGAGATGAAAAGGATAGTAAACTACAAGATATATTACCTGATGAATGGTCACAAACTCCGGAGGATTATGCAACTTCTGAATATCTCAAAAATCAACTCAAAGATATACTAGATACCCTTCAAGATAGAGAAAGAAGAGTTCTCTCTTTAAGATTTGGGCTTACAGATGGAGTAACACGAACACTAGAAGAGGTTGGAAGAGAGTTTGGAGTAACAAGAGAAAGAATCAGACAGATAGAGGCAAAAGCCCTAAGGAAACTAAAAGATAAGTCTGCAGAGAAGAAATTAGATGACTATATAGCTCCCTAATCTTCGGGATTTAATTCAAAAAAGGATTCAGGCAAAACAGGGAAACTATCCTTAGTTTTTTCAGAAATCAAATTGAGTAGCTCTTCATCAAATTTAGAAGCTAATGGTTTGGTGTAATTCTCAGCATTTGGATTAATTGTAGAAAAAGTCTTATTAGATACTAACAAAATACCACCCCAAGCTATTCCAACCATAACTGTTAAGAGTATTACCCAAAAATATTTTCTAAAAATTTCCATGCTCTAATCGTAAAAGTTTATATTATCAACTCCATATATTCTAAGAGATATTGAATACCCAAGATTACCATCCTCATCAGCTTCTTCCGAATATGAAAGACTCTCTACTACCGGAAACATTGGCATAGCCTCTAAATCCTTTAAAAAGGTTATTAAATACACCTTAGGTCCAGCTACGCTTAGCCTTACAGTATACGGCTCTAACACATTAAAAGAAAACTCCGAATCTCTTACTTTATATTCTGAGAAACCAACAGATTTTAACAAGAAGTTATTCCTAGTTACAACAGCATCTATATTAGCTAGAAAGAGACTAAAATTCTCAGAAGACGGATATATTAGCGTTATATCATCAAAAGTCTCCTTATATTGAGCGTACTGACCATCTAAACTCTGTAAAGCCTCAAACTTGTCCTTTAAAGCAACAGATATTTCCCGTTTCTTTTTTATCTCTTTATCTATCTCCTGAACAGTTTTAATAGTAGGAACAACAGCAAAAACAATAAGGAGAGTTCCTGCAATAAAGGTTAAACCCGTAAAAATCAAATCTGTCTTTTTCTTCGCAGATTTCTTTACTATCTTTACGTATTCAACTTTCTTCTGTCCAGTTTCAAGTGCGCCCATCCTATTCTACCTCCCTGATTGCTGTAAAACTTAAAGATACCTCCCATTCATCTCCACTCTTTTTTACATCAAATTTCACATTTTCATAATACTCATTGTTCTTTAAAGACTCCTCGTAGTTTTTCAGTGCTGTAAAATCAATAGTCTTAAGAGAAATAGCTACTCTGGAGTTGTTAATACTTATATTTTCTACACTCAATGTAAGTGGTACGCCATTAATAATCTCAGAAATCAAATTTGAATTCAAATCTTGAGTAGATTTAATCTCTTCTACATCTCCTAATAGATTTTGTAGATTCTCATACTTAATAGTATTCTGCTTCCAAGTATCATTTTCTAAAATCTTTACCTGCCTATTAATCTCATCTGTTAAATCGTTGTTTTGCTGATCTTTAATAAACCTGAAAGCAAAAGCTCCAAGAACTATTATTTGTACTCCAATTAAAAATCCTTTACCTACAGTAGCAAGCCAGTTAATAGAAGTCCTTATTACAGTTCCGGAACCTCCTACTGGTTGTAAAAAGTTTATTGATTTTGTTTCGTCTTTTTTTCCTAGCATCAGGCAGTAAATATATTTACTAATAATAGTATATATACTTTTTGAAAAAGTTTCCATAGTATAGAGATGAAATATCTATTTTGATATAATTGTAATTATAAACATACAAAAAACTAAAACAGAAAAAATATTTATTGGTGTTTCATGGCCCTATGCTAGTGGTAAAATCCATCTAGGACATCTCGCAGGGCAAAATATTGCATGTGATGTTTTCTCTAGGTACCACAGATTAAAGGGAAACCAAGTATTAATGGTCTCTGGAAGTGATAGTCATGGAACTCCAATACTCTTCAAGGCAGAAAAGTTAGGTATCTCACCTGAAGAATTGGCTAAGAAATCTCATAAGGAGATATCACAGACCTTTAAAAAACTTTCCCTAATATATGAAAACTATAGTACCACTACTACTAAAAACCATGAGGAGATAGTACATAACGTATTTCTTGTTTTAAAAGAGAGAGGATATCTGTATACACAGAAATCAAAACAGTATTTTGATGAAAAAGTTGGAAGATTTCTTCCTGATAGATATGTTAGAGGGATATGTCCTGAGTGTGGTGCTACCAACGCTCGAGGTGATGAGTGTCCAGAGTGTGGGAAATTCTTAAAACCAGAAGATTTAATAGACCCCTACAGTACTCTTTCAGATACAAAGCCAGTCTTTAAAGAAACAGAGCATTTTTACTTAGATCTAAAGAAATTAGAACCTCAACTAAAGAAATGGATAGATAAAAGCAGTGATAACTGGAGAAAATGGGTAAGAGAATTCTCAAAAGGTTGGATTAGAGAAGGTCTAGAGCCAAGAGAGGTAACTAGAGATATGAATTTTGGTATTTCTGTTCCAGTCGAAGGTTGGGAAGGGAAAGTGTTGTACGTATGGATAGAGGCTGTAATTGGGTATCTCTCTGCTTCAATAGAATGGGCTCAAAAGATTGGTAAGCCTCAGGAGTGGGAAGAGTTCTGGAAAGATCCAAAATGTAAGCATTTCTACTTCATAGCAGGAGGGAACACCTCTTTTCATACAATAATATGGCCCGCTGAGTTATTAGCATATAGTGAAAAGTATACAGATGATTCTCTATGGAATAAATATAAACTCCCTGGAGAAAGTAAAAGAGAACCTCTAACTCTCCCTTACGATGTACCTTCTAACAAAATGCTCCTTTTTAAAGGTAAAAAGATGTCGAAGGGAGATGGTACAAGTTTAGATGCAGATTCCCTTTTAGAGAAGTACAGCGAAGATTTGATAAGGTTCTTTTTTGTTAGATATGCTCCTGAAAACCATGATAGGGAATTTGAATGGAAAGACTTCTTAGATTGTAACAATAACGAACTAGTTGCAAACTTAGGAAACTTCATAAACAGAACCCTAACTTTTGTCCAAAGTAAATTTGGTGGTACTGTTCCAGAGGGAGAGATAGAAAAAGAGGTACAAGAGCAAATTGAAACCTCTTTTAAAGAGATTGGAAAACATATTGAGAGGTGTGAGTTTGTTAAAGCTAGCGAAGCATTACTTAAGTTCGGAGATTTTTCAAACAAATACTTTAATGACAAAGCCCCATGGGTTTCGTACAAAGAGAATATTAAGGAGTGTAGTAATACAATATATAACTCAATACAGCTAGTAAATGCATTAAGAACTTTGATAAAGCCCTTTATACCTAATGCTTCTAACAAATTAAGGGATATGCTCAATATTAAAAATGAGTATGATCCAAACGAAGAATTAACTACAAAGGGTGTTGTTTCTCAATTAGAAAATAGCTGGTACTTAGAAGAAATTCCAAGTTTAACAAAGTTGGGAGATATTAAGATTCTTTTTGAGAAAATAGATAGAGAAGAGGAAAGACCTTAGGATTCTTCGATTTGCTCCCCCATTAATACCCCCTTAGCTAGACCTAAGGTTACTAATTCCTGCCATACAGATTCAGTAATAAAGGGAACAAATGGATGCATTATCTTCAAATTCTCTTTTAAGATATACAATAGCTCTGTTAGTTTCTCTACTCTCTTTGTTGACCCTATCTCCTCTTTCTGTATTTCTTTCTTAACATCCTCTATCCATATATCACAGAATTGATGCCAGAAGAACTCTCTAATACTTTCTGCTCCTAAGTTAAATTGATATTTTCTTAGATATGTAAGAACTTTTTTAACATGCTTTCTAGTTTCTTTAACTCTTTTCTCGGACTTTTTCACATTACTTTTTACAATCCTCTCTATTTCAGATTCATCAATATTCATTAATATGAATCTACTAGCATTCCATATCTTGTTAACAAAGTTTCTGTTCCCTCTAATCTTTTCCTCTCTAATTGGAGCATTTGAACCAGGAAGAGCATCACTAAAGTACCAAAGTCTTAGAGAGTCCGATCCATACTTAGATGTCATCTCACTTGGTTCTACCCCATTCCCCTTAGATTTAGACATTTTAGAACCATCAGCTGCAAGAATTAAACCATGTAGAAATACTGTTGAAAAAGGAGATTTCCCTGTAGAATATATTCCCATCATCATCATTCTTGCTACCCACCAAAATAGTATATCTCTTGCAGTTTCCATGACTTGGGTAGGATAGTATTTCTTAAAATCTTTTCCCTTTACTCCTCCTAAAGTAGAGTAAGGAAGTTGACCTGAGCTAAACCAAGTATCAAACATATCTGTTTCTGGCTCCCACTCTTCAGAGTCTTTCGGTGCCCTCTCCCCTATATATATCTCTCCAGTACCTTCGGGTTTTTCTCCTGTTTCTTTAATATATTCCTCTACACTTTTCCCTTTGTTTTCCCTTAACCAATCATAAAGTTTTTTACCCCCGCTATACCAGACTGGAATTCTTTGTCCCCACCATAGCTGTCTAGAAATACACCAAGGTTGAATATTGTTAAAGAAGTATTCCAATGCTTTCTGTTGTCCAGTTGGAATAACTACTGTCTCTTCCTTTTCTAATGCCTCTAAAGCTGCTTTAGCTAGAGGTTGTACATCTACATACCACTGATTTGATATTAACGGTTCTACTGCTGTTCTACACCTCTCACATACCGCTACCTCATGTTTGATGTTTTGGATATCGGTTAAAAGACCTAGGTCATCTAATTCACTACATAACGATTTTGAGCATTCTATGGTATCCAATCCCAAAAATCTCTCAGGAATATCTCCTTCCATCTTTGCCTCTTCATTAATTACATTAACAACCTCCAGATCATTTCTTTTACCTATTTCAAAATCTACTGGAGAGTGTGCAGGAGTTACCTTTACAGCTCCCGTACCAACCTCCATGTCTACATCCCTATCTGCAATTATGGGAATTTCTCTTTGAGCTATTGGTAAGAGAAGATTTTTACCTATAAATTCAGCATATCTCTCATCATCAGGATTAACAGCTACTGCGCTATCTCCAAGCATAGTCTCAGGTCTAGTTGTAGCTACTGAAATACCTTTTACACCAAATTTTTCATTAGCTCTGGCTTGGTCTTCCTTATCCACAAATGGATACACAATATATGCAAATATCCCTCTTCTTTCTTCATGCTCAGTATCTATATCTGCTAATGCTGTTTTACAATTTGGACAGTAATTAATAATTCTTTTATCCCTATATATCAACCCTTCCTCATACATTTTATAGAAAGTTTCATACACAATCTCTGTTAATTTCGGATCTAAGGTAAAGTACTCTCTAGAGTAATCAGCAGACAAACCAATTCTCTTCTCTTGTTCTCTAGCATTTTTAGCATTCTTAAGACTAAATTCATAGCACCTTTTAAAAAACTCCTCTCTTCCTAACTCCCATTTATCTATACCTATCTCTTTCAGTACCTTTGTAAAAGAGGTCTCTGTTTGTATTCCTGCATGGTCTTT
>DFBL01000043.1:0-3462 GCA_002366615.1 Candidatus Dojkabacteria bacterium UBA3081 | reverse complement strand
TTAGCATTGGGAGGAGGCAGAGTTATTGTGAAAAACTCCTTTACCTGTACTCCATTTTCTTCTAAATATTTTTCCATTGTCTCAGGCTTGCTTAATCCTGATTTCTCCCATATTCTAATTGCTTTCTCTTCCTGAGTTTTAGAATCATATGCTTTTGGTATTTCTTTTATCATTGCTCTTTATTATATATTAAAAATGCCCCCACACTAAAATGCACTTAATACATTCTAATGCGAGGGCGAATTCGCGATACCACCTCACTTCCTTAATACATTGCTATATCAAGCTTAGTAACCACATATATGGTCTCCTTCTTTACAGTTAGGCTCTGTTAGGTTCTACTTTCTAAAAAGATTTCTTCCTAAAACCTCCAGGACGACTACTCCTGTATTAACGGTATTCAATTATACCATCTTGCCCATCCAACAGAAAGATGATGTGATATAATCGAAGGATGACAAAAGGAAGAAAACAATATTATGACAGAGGCAATCTCAAGCTATGTACTCTGTCTGGAACCAGAGAGGTTGGAAGAAACTGTAACTTTGTAGAAGTTGGAGATGAGATAGTAATAGTAGATGTGGGATATGCTTTTCCTGGACATGAACTGCTAGGAATTGACTATCTAATCCCTAATCTTAAGTATCTTAAAAAGAACAAGAAAAAAGTAAAAGCAATTTTAATTACACACGGACATCTAGATCATACAGGGGCATTAAGATGGATACTACCTGAGTTAGACTTTCCTCCAATATATGCAGGTGCTTTCGCTAAAGCATTGATTGAAGAAAGATTAGATGAATACAATCTTAAAAATAAATCTAAAGTTATTGGTGTAACAAGACATACTAATATTAATATTGCAAAAAACTTTAAGGCTTCATTTATAGGTATAACACATAGTATTCCAGATGCTTTTTCAATATTTCTACAAACTCCTAAAGGTAATATATTTTTCTCTGGTGACTACAAGATAGATTTAGAACCTACAAGTGAATTAGAAGCCGATTATGCTAAATTAAAATCTCTTAGAGGGAAAGTCGATCTAGCCCTAATGGAAAGTACTAATGCCACTCAAACAGGAAAATCTCCTTCAGAAACAGTTATCCTGAAAAATCTAGAAGGCGTTATTAGAGAAGCAAAAGGTAGGGTAATAATTGCATCCTTTTCATCTCTTTTAACAAGGTTGCACTCTCTTTTTGAAATAGCGAAAAGAACTAACAAGAAAATATTAATCTCAGGAAGAAGTTTAGAACAAAGTATCTCAATAGCTAGTAGACAGGGCTATATCAAGATACCTAAAGGGTTAATGATTAAAGAAAAAGAGATTCGTAATTACAAAGATAATCAACTAATGATTCTTTGTACTGGTAGTCAAGGAGAAAGGTTTGCAGCACTAAATAGAATTTCTCTAAATGAGCATAAATATATAAAGATAAAGAATGGAGACTTAGTAATTATGTCCTCCTCTGATATACCCGAAAATGTCACTAGTATAGAGCATATGACTGATAGAATAATCGCTCTAGGTGCTGATTTAATAAAAGATACTGTAGAAACAAAAATACACTCAACAGGACATGGGAATCAGGAAGATATGAAAATTATGTATAACCTTGTCCAACCTAAAACAGTTATGCCTATCCATGGACCTTTAACCTTTAGATACTTTAACAAGAAAAACTATCTTTCTTGGGGTATGAAAGAAGAAGATATTTTCTTAACAGATGATGGTCAAGTATGGGAATTCAACGGAAGGACTTGGAGAAAAGGAAAAGCTATTGAATCTAGGCCCATATTAATTGACGGCTTAGGAGTAGGAGATACAGGAGAAATAGTATTGAAAGATAGAAAACAGTTGTCAGAATATGGAATATTTGCCATTGTCTTAAATCTAAGTTCCAAAACTCATCGCTTGATGGGAAATCCTCAATTCATATCCAGAGGGTTTATATACATGAAAAAATCAAAGGAGCTATTAAAGGAGATTCAAACAATCATCTTTGATGTACATAGAGCCTGGGAAAACAATTCTAAGAAAAAAACAAGGTATGACTATGATGAATTAAAAAACTCCATGGAGAAAGCTATTAGTAAGTATATATACAAAAAAACAGAAAGAGAACCAATCATCTTGATAGTGACTGTATAGTTGAATACTTTTAATGGTATAATTTTGCCATATGATAAAACTGCCACTAAGAAAATCAAAAAGTAAAAACCTTCTTGATGGAACAACCCCTATTGTAGCTTTGGATATTGGAACAGATACCGTAAAAAGTATTCTCTTTACAATGGGAGAGTATGGAGTATCTGTAAACAGAATCTCTAGAATAGAACAGCAAAAACATGCTATGAAAAGTGGCATTATCAGGAATTTAGATACTGTATTAGAGAATTGTAAACTATCTATTAATCAACTTGTTAGTAATTTAAAACCAGAAGAGTATCCTAAATATGTAATTATGGGTATTGCTGGAGAGTATATTCAGGGTGTTTCCATTGTAGTTAACTATGAAAGAGAAGAAAACTTTGAGAAAGAGGTAACTAGAAAAGAACAAGACAAAATACTAGAAAAAGTAAAATTCCAAATTGCAGAAAATGGAAAAGAGGATTTAAGTCTTAGAACAGGCTTAAGGAATGAAGATATTGAGATTCTCCATATCACACCCACAGGGTTAGAGATTGGAGGAATGCCTGTTAATACCCTTATTGGATACAAAGGGAAAGATGTAAGATTGAATTTCTACGCATCTTTTGCACCTAAAACATATACCGAAGCACTAAGGAAAGTAGCCTCATCTCTCAATTTTGAGGTCTTAGGTATTGTCTCTCAACCTTTTGCGGTAGCTAGAGCACATTCAGGAGGAGATAATACCAATTTCTCAGCTATGTTCATTGATGTGGGTGGAGGAACCACAGATTTAGCTGTAGTTAAACATGGGAATGTAGCTGAAACACAAATGTTTGCTTTTGGGGGGAGAGTATTTACAAAAGAGTTAGCAAAATTAACTGATTCAGACTTTAGACATGCGGAACAGAGAAAAATTAAGTACTCTAGTAAAGAGCTTCCCAAAGAAGTCTTAAGACAGGTACAAAGAGTTATGTACTCAACTTCAGGCCTTTGGATGAGAACTTTAAAGATTGCTCTTCAAAGCTGTGAAGATGTAGGTGCGCTACCAACTCAAATATATCTTTGTGGAGGAGGGGCACTTCTTCCAGACATTAAACAATCCCTTATGGAATTTCCTTGGAAGAAATATCTTCCAATTGCAGTTGTTCCTAAAATTGATATGTTTACTCCAGATCTTTTAGGCTCTATTGTTGATAATAGTGGAGATCTAGAAAATATATATGATATTACCCCAGCTTCCTTAGCTAAATTCTTGTATGATATGGAAATAGATAGGGTAAAGAAAAATATAAATTGGGAAGTATAATAATGGAAGAGAAAATTAAGAC
>DFBL01000004.1 GCA_002366615.1 Candidatus Dojkabacteria bacterium UBA3081 | reverse complement strand
TCTCCTAAAACTGGTCTAAGTGGTATTGATGCTGCAAATACAATTCTTGAGGGAGAGAAATTTCCAGTGTCTGTTAAAGTAGAAGGCAATGCTCTCTCTGATCATTTTGACCCTGTAAAAGATACTGTTATACTTTCTCGTAATAGTAATAAGTCTAGTGTAGCTCAGATAGCTGTTGTTGCTCATGAATTTGGGCATGTTCAACAGAAATTCTTAGGCTCGAAACTCTTTAAAACAAGAAACTTCCTAATTCCTGTGATTAATATTGGGAGTCAATTAGGATACATACTAATTATTGCTGGATTAGCACTTAGTATATTCAATCTCTCTAGAGTAGGTCTTGTTCTTTTTGCCGGAACCTCTCTCTTTGCACTAATTACAATTCCAATTGAAATAGATGCTACAAGAAGGGGATTAGCATTGATAAAGAGGTATAGGTTGATTGATAATTCTGTTATATCAAATGCAAAAGCAGTCCTAAATGCAGCAGCCTTCACATATATTGCCTCTTTAGCTACTTCTTTGCTAAACCTCTTTTACTATAGATCCCTAGTTAACAGAAGCTCTAGACGGGATTAAAAGAATATGTATAATGGAGGTGGGAATATAATATATTTAAGCGGCTGGGCTTAACGGCTACGAGGCGAAGGTTATCGAGTTATCAGCGGATGCCTTCAGGTTATTGTATTAACCTAAAGAAGATATACAAATATACAAAAATATCTTCATATACTTTCCCCTAATGTAAATAACCTGTTAAACACCTTTACTATGTGCGGCATATTTGGTTATATTGGACAAGATAGTGCTCCTTCAATAATTCATAAGGGGTTAAAAAGACTTGAGTACAGAGGATATGACTCTTGGGGTATTAGTATAATTGATAAAGATAAAATTAGAACAATAAAAGATGTTGGACATCTACCAGAAGAGATAGCTCAAAAAAAACTTTTTTCAACGATAGGGATAGGACATACTAGATGGGCTACTCATGGAGGAATCACAGTAACTAATGCTCATCCACATTTTTCAAAAGATAGATCATTTGTAATAGCACAAAATGGAATAGTAGAAAACTATCTTGAATTAAAAGAGGAACTTGAATCTAAAGAATATGAATTTGAAACAAATGTTGATACTGAAGTTATTGTAAAACTTGTAGAAGAGGGGATTAAGAAAGGAATTAATTTAAGAAATTCTTTAATATCTGCCTTTAAGCAATTAGAGGGTAGAAATACAGTTATTGTATTAGACCTTAAAGATAAAAGGATTCTAGCAATTAGAAATGGTAGCCCTTTAATACTGGGTATAAAAAAAGATGAAATATTCTTAGCTTCTGACCCATTAGCTTTTAATCAATTTACTACTGAAATAGTGGAGGTAAATAATGGGGAATTAATAGAGATAGAGAAAGGAAAATTTAAAATTTTTGATATAGACAATAATAAATATATAGATAGAGAGAGTAAAATAGAAAAGCTTCTAGATATAGATATTGATAAGGGGAAATATGCCCACTATATGTTAAAAGAAATTGTTCAACAACAACATACTATCCTAAAGGCTACAGAGTATACAGAAAAAGAATTAAAACCATTAATCAAGCAATTAAACAATGCAGAAAATATATATACCATTGGAGCTGGTACTGCTGGTTTTTCAGCAGATCAAATAGCTTACTATCTAAGAAAGATATCTAAAAAGAGTGCAATCTCTATTAAATCGTATGAGACAGAATCATATCTAGATTTAATTACCTCCAAGGATGTAGTTATCGTACTTTCACAAAGTGGAGAAACAGCAGATACTTTAGAAGCAATAGAGCTATTTAAAGAGAAAGGGGCATATATTGCTAGTGTTATTAATATGCCAGGTTCTACTCTTTCAAGAATATCTGATATATTCTTTATGTCTAAAGCTGGTAGTGAAATATGTGTAGCTTCAACAAAGGTATTTACTTCTCAAATCTCATTTGGTTATCTAATTTCAAAAACCTTAATAGGGGAATTTAATGAGGCAAAAAAAGAACTATCATCCCTCTCATCGAACTTAGAGAGTTATTTTACAAAAGAGAGATTTAAGGATATTGAGAATATAGCAAACAAACTTGTCAACAAAGAACACTTCTTTATCCTAGGAAAGGGACAAAATTTTCATATTGCACAAGAGGGAGCTTTAAAGATAAAGGAGATATCATACAAACATTTTGAGGGATTTGCTGCAGGTGAATTGAAACATGGAGTTATTGCGTTAATTGAGAAAGGGAGCCCTGTCATTTCCATTATTTCTAATGATATGAATAGGAAAGATATGATTTCTGCAACCTATGAGGTTAAAGCAAGGGGAGCATTAACTATTGGAATAGGGGATATGGATTTTGAAAATGAGAAATGTTTTGATTACTTTATTGATGTTGCTAAAACTGAAGAGTTAAAAGCTATTAGTAATGTTATTCCATTTCAACTAATATCATACTTTCTTGCAAAAGCATTAGGAAACAATATTGATAAACCTAGGAATTTAGCAAAATCTGTAACAGTAAAATAAAGAGATATTACATGAATATCAATCTCTCTTCTTTAAATACTTTTTACATACTTATACCTATACGCCTTTTTGTTAAATTCTGCTTTGTATAGACCAATATGTAAATCTTTCTCTACATACTCTTGGCTTACTTTATTATCCAAAAGGTAGCTTACATCACTAGGTGTCTTGTCAGTTCTAATTAGAAGCCACAGATTGTCTGTAATTAAACCTGTTATTATTGCTTTAGATGATATTAATGATTTAATATCTTGAGCAGAAAAGAAATTGTAATATTTTTTGTTGTCACTAGAGATATGCTTAGGATGAGTATGTATATTAAAGAGATATTGAACTTCTAAATTTTTGGGTACTTTCTTGTGATATATATCTCTTTTTTTTAATAGCTTCTCATCAAGATACAATTCCTTTCTAGCATAACCATCTTTTGTTGGATGATGAGAGTATTTAACCTGGATGGAACCTCCACTTTTTACCATTTTTGAAGAGCCTGTTTTTACCTGTGTAAAAAGGATTTCTCCATCTGCCCAAAATATTGAAAATGCCCTCTCTAAACCATCCCTATCCGTATATTTATATATTTTAATTACCTCTTTCCAGAAATCGTATGGAAAAGATATTGCTTTGGGAAGATTAAAATCATAGAGATACAAATTTGAACTTCTTAATGCAACAAGCTTGTTTCTGAATTGAGTGAAAGAAGTTGTTGGTATCTTTGAATTTTGAAAGAAGTTAAATACTCCCATATTTTATCCAATAATATATTACCAACCTCCACCACCAGAACCTCCACCACCGCCTCCAGAACTTCCTCCACTAAAACCTGAACCACCAGAACTCCATCCACCAGATCTATGTCCTCTACTAGAGCTATAGCTACTTGATGGAGAACTCGAAGAAGTTCTCACGCTACTGTTAAACTTGGATAACGAATTTGCAAGGTATACGGTATTAAATGTATCAAAGTTCCCCTGATACCACTCAGGTGGTGTCTTGTAGAGATCTTTAAACTGCTCTGACCACTGCTTCTCAAGATTAAATATCATTGCATATGGAAGGAGAGTTTCAAATACCTCTTTATACTTTTTAGGATCACTATGGAATTTAATTTTTTCTTTCTCAGCTGTTTGAATATACATCTTAAGGCCCAAGAGCTGGTGATATACCTTATTCCCAATCTCTGAACGAGTATCAATCATAAAAGAGAATATGAAAAAGAGTATCAGAGAAATTAAAATACCAATAAACCAACCTAATATAGAGAAAGAGATAAATATCGATATCGAATTGAATACGATAAAGAAAAGGAATAAAGGTACTAAAGCAAAGATAGTTTTACTATTTTTCTTTTTTATAGAAAAGTACCCCCTGCCATTTAATTCCTTTAAAGCAAGAGAGTTTGATTTATTTGCTACTAAATAAAAGGTGTCCAATTTATCAATTTTAACTGAATCTCCTTTTTTAAATATCCCAGATAGAAGTTCATTTAAATGAGAAGGGAGATTACTGTAATCCTTTGTTGACTTAACAAACTCATACTTGTTCTTTTTGTACTCTTTAATTGTATAGAAGCCTTTTACAGCCATTTCAATTAATACCGCAGATATATTCTTTGTATTAAATACTGGTTTGATAACCAAAGCAGCAGTTAAAACATCAAGTTCTTCCATTGGTTTGTATTCTGGTATTACAGTAAGAGATGGGTTTTTAAATTTCTTCTTTAGAAAAAGAAAAAGAAATATCCCAACTGGAATAGGGAGTAAAATACCAATATTAGAGAGGATAACAATTAATGCTTGTTGTTTAGTTGTGTCTTCAAAAGTCCCTAAAGGCTGTTTAATAGCAACACTATATCCCTCATAAGCAGTTAACGTAGTATTAGGTTTAACATCAATTGTATTTCCATTAATAGTGAATTCACAATTCTGAGCATTATTTTTATCCTTACCTGTATAACAAATAGCTTCTGAAATAGTAGAAGGCAATGTTAAAGTAGCAGAAGCGTTTTCAATTGGGATATTCCATCCTGGTCCAATAATATTTAGATATACCTCTTCCCATTCATCAAAATAGGAAATACCTGTATATGTTAATTTATATTGTATTAGATAAACATGAGCCCCAGAAATATATCTATCAGGGTTTCCAATTCTTAATGTAGCCCATCCATTCTCATCTGTCCTACTATACTTGTTGTATATTGTATTACTTGAATCTGAGACAGGGAAATACTTAATCATCTTAATATCTAACTTAGTAGGCCTTTTAAAAGCACCCACCGAGTATACATAGGGGATTGTCCATTCTAATCCATGCCTTGGTATTGTTGTTGAGGGTTGAAATGTAATCTTTTCCGTAATATCGATTGTGGTATCACTATTAACAACGATATCACTTCTGTACTCCAAAATCTTTTCTTCTTGTTGTGCAAAGGTAGGAGTTGCAATGAAAACAACTCCTATAAAAAAAAGGAATGAAAATATTTTTTTCATATACTAAAACTAGAACTTAATCTGAACGTTTTCTTTCTCTTCTTCTGATGCCTCAAAAAATGGAAATGCTTTAAAACCAAAAATACTAACTATTAAGTTATTTGGAAATACCTCTAGTTTAGTATTAAAGTCTCTAACTGTTCCATTGTAAAACCTTCTGGATTTCTGGATATCTGTTTCTAAATCTTTAAGATTTGCTTGAAGATCAGAGAAGTTTTTATCTGCTTTTAACTGAGGATAGTTTTCAGCTACTGCAAATATTTTTGTTATAGCTTTATCTAATTGTCCCTCTAGTGCCATCTGATCTGCTACAGTAGTTGCACCCATTGCTTTACTTCTTAACTGTGTAACATTTTTAAATATCTCTTTCTCATGTTTAGCATATCCCTTTACAATCTCAACAAGGTTAGGAATCATATCATATCTCTGCTTTAGAAATGTTTCTATATCTGCACTTGCCTCACTTACTGTCATTTTTAACTTAGTGAGAGAGTTAAAGAGATTAATTAGAAAGAGAGCAATTACTCCTACTAATATTATTAAAATACTTACTAAAATTGACATATATTTTGAAGAATAAAATTAACTATCTACAGTATATTTAAATATAGAAATAATTACAATATCCTTATCTTTATTAGAGAGTATTATGTGAATACCTTAAATTGAATATTCTAAATACTCCTGATATACTCCGAGCATATTCACACTTTAACACTATTTAAAATATGTCTATCAAATTTTGGAAAAAGAATTGTCCTCAATTTCCCCTAAAAAGGAAAGTCATCTACAATTTATGAATGAACTAGATACGATACCAGATATTGAAGCTTTCAAAAGAGCTAACTATCCCCAAGAAACTACAAACATAGGATACACCGATACTCATATGCATATTGATAATATGGAAGGCAAGAAATGGAGAGTACCTACTCAAGAAGTTATCTCTTATTATCTCTCCCAAAAAGGTATTGTACAAGCTGGTACAATTTTTGAGGAAGGGGTGAGTGTTAATAAACTTTTAAATACTTTAGAAGACAAAGAGATAGATTGTTCCATAGTTCCATTTCTTTTCGTTCATAACCCTTATGAAATAGATAGGGAAAAAGTAGAGTACCTTTACACTTCAAATCTATTAAAAGGTTTTAAATTACATCCTGTATATGATAACTATCCCCTCTCATATGACTTACTTCATAATCTATTTGAAATTTCAAAAGAGTATGGCTCACTTCCGATATTAATGCATCTAGATGATAGGAAAGATAGTATGGATTTAACTGCTCCTCATAGGTTAGATAGATTAATTGAGAGTATGATTGAGAAAGATAGAATAGTTCCTTTAATTCTAGGCCACACTGGAGCATATGCTCATCCTAGATTAGTATTGTACAAGAGTAAACCAAATCCGCCTGTTTTACAGTATTGGAAGAATCAATCACCTGAAAATGAAGCTAACTATTCTAGAATATATTTAATCAAACATGCCCTTCAATTAGCTAAAGAGTATCCCTTTGTATATTTAGATAGTAGCTCTTGTATTAACAAAATTAAAGCAAAGTTAATTAGTGATGCTGTTAATCAATTTCCTCAATTGTCTAGAAAGATATTACTAGGAACAGACTTTCCTGTTCTTAGTCAGCACAAAAAGAAAAAAGATGGGTCAACTAGTTTTAATGTTGGAGTAACAGTCAATGGACAACTAGAAGCTCTTTGGAATCAAGGTCTTAAAAAAGAGCACTTATTACAGATTGCATCTAACAGAATACCCTAATACATTAGACAGAATTATACCCCTAAGCTTGTTTATTAATTCCCATATTTAGATATTTATCTTTTTGCTCTTTATCCATTTTCTCTATAGCGTATCTTAATGTTGTTCTTGGTATATCTTTAATATTTTCATTTAGATAATCTCTTAATACAGTTATATCTTTTTTTCCTACCTCTCTTAACATCCATCCAACAGCTTTGTGTATTAAATCATGATTGTGCGAAAGTAGGATGCTAGATATTTGTAATGTATCTGTAAACTCTCCTTTTTTAATAAGGGGATAGGTAGAAACAATAGAGATTCTTTTTTCCCATAGATTATTACTGTTTGCTAATTGATAGAGTAGGTATCTTTTTTCTGGATGTTTAAGTAGATAATTTCCCAATATTTTAGGACATGAGAGGTCCACAATATCCCAATTGTTTACTCCTTGAAGATTATTAAGGTAGAAAGTGACGATATTCTCCTTCCTATCATCTTTTTCATATTTGTAAGTAAGTATTATATATCCTGTTAATCTAATCTCATGTATTTCACTGTTTATTAGTTCTTTTATATCATTTAGAGATATATCTATGTAATATTTTTTAGCAACTGTTCTAATATTAGGGACTGTAATACCCCAAAATTTATCACCTTGCCCATACTCTCCTTTACCTGTTTTAAAAAA
>DFBL01000049.1 GCA_002366615.1 Candidatus Dojkabacteria bacterium UBA3081 | reverse complement strand
AAAGAGGAGGAGAACCCCTTTCCTAGATTTACTCTGGAAGCTCGGTTTCGCTTGGGTTCAATCATAGAACAGTGATTTATAGGTTATAAATTACATTGTTAAAAGCGATAATCCTTTAATCACTCTTATTTAAATGATTAAAAGAAACAGTAGCAATCGCTTTGTTAAAGGCAAAATTAGGTAACTCTGGCGAGTTTAACATATTTAAGTAATATAGTCAAAGGCTTTTTATAACACTTTGCAATACTATTCCATAGTAGATAATATATATTAGTGGGAATTCTTTGTCAAAAGAGATATATTCCTCTATTATATATATACATTTACTACAATGCCCCGAAAAAAGAAAAAAGAAAAAATAAATATAAAGAGCTCTGAGACTAAGATATTCTTTGGTCTAATACTCTTTTTGGTATCAGTTTCTCTATTAATAACTCCATTCGTTAAGGATGAAGCAATCATATTTGTACATATATCATCTTTTCTAGGTTGGCCATCTCTAGTCTGGGGGGTAGCTGTTGGAGCTATCTCTATTAATCTCCTTACACAGGGTAAAAGTTTTAGCAAAATAATTCGGATTGTAGGTTTAAGTATTCTTTCTGTTTCCCTCAACACCCTTATGACCTTCTGGGTTCCCCTTGATTCTTTAGAAGATACAACAACTCTACAACAAGCAGGTGGAATACTTGGAAAAACAATACACCTAGGAATAAATAATATTGTAGGAGATATAATAGAGTTAATATTTCTTTTAATAGTATTGATTGTTGCCTTCTCCTTTATTACCAGTATCGAACTAAAAGAGATAACAGAAGTTTTAAGACAGCTATTTAGCAGTGTAAAATTAAAAGATATAAAAGAGAAGATTGGTACAGACTACACAGATGAGAAAATGATAATAAGTGGAATTGATGAAGACACAAAGGATGATGATAATAAAGATGGTAAAGACATAAATATTGAGGATTCTCAAATTCAATCAGCAAAAAATCCTTTTACAAAACCGGCTCCTGCTCAAACTTCTCTCCCTATTACTACCTCCTCACAAAATTCAACAACAGGAGGAAATGAGCCCGCTAAACCAATGTATACAGAGTGGAAATATCCTAGTATTGATAAACTGCAAGAACCTCAAAAGACAGAACAACCCAAGGAAGTGTATAAAGAGGAAGCAAGAACAATTGAGGCTGTATTAAAAAGCTTCAATATCCCCGCTAAAGTTGTGGAGGTAAAAATTGGACCAACAGTTGTTAGATATGCACTTGCAATACCCGCAGGTGTTGCTGTTAATAGGGTTAAAAGACAAAGTAGCGATATAGAAGTAGCACTTAGAGTAAGCAGAGGGATGATGAGAATAGAGGCCCCAATTCCTGGAACTTCATATATAGGTATAGAGATACCTAACAAGAGTCCTAACTATGTATATATGAAAGAAATGGCAAAAATCCTTCTTTCTAATGCGGATAAATATGAACTCCCCTTAATTCTTGGAAGAGATATTTCGGGAAAACCAGAAATTAGAGACCTTGTTAATATGCCTCATGTTCTTGTCGCAGGTATGACTAGAGCGGGTAAATCTGTTGGAATAAACTCAATTCTTGGAGGTCTTCTGTTAACAAAAACCCCTGATGAATTAAAGCTCCTTCTGGTTGACCCTAAGATTGTAGAAATGGAAGCTTACAATGGTATTCCCCATCTTCTAACCCCTGTAATAAATGATATGGAGCTTGTTGTAAATGCCCTTCAATATACAATCGCCGAAATGATGAAAAGGTATAGGCAGTTAAAACAGGTCCTAGCTAAAAATATCATCCAATACAATGAGAAAATTGGATACTCTGCGATGCCCTACTTAGTTATAGTTATAGATGAGATGGCTGATTTAATGCTAGTAGCAGGACCCGAGGTTGAATCAAAGATTCAAAGGTTAGCTCAAATGGGTAGAGCTGTAGGTATACACCTGATCCTTGCTACACAAAAACCTGTTGTAACAGTAATTACTGGATTAATAAAGTCAAATATCTCTGGTAGAGTTGCATACGCTGTGCCCTCTGCAATGGATTCAAGAGTAATTCTTGACTGTACTGGAGCAGAGAATCTTTTAGGAAATGGAGATATGCTTTACAAAGATCAAACAATGGGAAAACCAATTAGAATACAGGGCTGCTTCATATCCACCGAAGACTCTGTGGACATTATCGAACAGGTTAAACTACAAGCTAAAAAGGAGATAGAAGATGAGAAACTAAACCTTAAAGAACTTGCAGAGGAAAAGAACGCTACACTAGGACCCTCCAGAGAAAGAGATTCTGAATTCCCACAAGCTTTAGAGGTCGTTATTGCAGAAGGAAAGGCATCTGCCTCACTTCTTCAAAGAAGACTAAGTATCGGATACAACAAGGCAGCCAGACTCATGGAACAGCTAGAAGCTGCTGGAGCTGTTACAGGACAGGATGGAGTTAAGGCACGAGATGTCCTTGTCTCATCATCTAAAGAAATTTTAGATGGGGGTGTATCAGAAGATTGATAGGTTTGATATACTCTCGATATCATGATAACTGCTGGAGATGTAATAAAGAAGAAGAGAGAGTCTCTTGGTAAAGATCTTAATACTGTAAGTATTGATACAAAGATTCAAGTGAGATTTCTTAAATATATCGAAAACAACCAATTCGACAGATTCGATTCCTCTGTATTTGCAACAGGTTTTATAAAAATATATTCAAAATATCTAGGACTTGATGTTGAGAAGATATTAGCCCTGTATAGAAGAAGCACACTACCAAAGGTAAAAACTACTAAAAATAGATTAATCTCTAAAAAGAAAAAATCTCTAAAACTAAACTTCTCTCCAAGAACAATAGCCTTTTTTACACTAATACTCTTTGTATTGCTAACCCTTGTATATATTGGATTACAAATATATAAATTCCAAATACCACCAGAATTAACAATATCTGAACCTACCAATGAATACATCTCCAAGGAGGAGAGAGTTGTAGTAAAGGGATATACCCAGAAATCAAATATAGTGATAATAGAAGAAGAAAATATTCAAACTACTGAGGAAGGCTTCTTTGAAAAAGAAATCCTTTTAACTCCTGGTGTAAATACTATTACCATAAAGGCTCAGAAGAGCTCTAATACGCGTTTAGAAACAACCCAATCAATTAAAGTCGTTTACGAGCCAAGTACAGAAGAGGAGTTAGAAGAAAAAAAAGAGTTTCTCCTAACACTTTCTGTCTCCCAATCTCCATCATGGATAAAATTGGATATTGATAATGAGAACAAGATAGAACAGGTTGTTCAGCCAAATACGATAAGTGAATATGAAGTTAAAGAAAAGTTTACTTTAGTTACAGGCAGAGTACAAAATACATCCCTAGA
>DFBL01000028.1:10721-16267 GCA_002366615.1 Candidatus Dojkabacteria bacterium UBA3081 | reverse complement strand
ACACAAAACTGTCCTACAATTTACTGTCCTTTTTTTCGCTATACTCTCTATTCCTTTTTTCTACTCTCCAGCATATTCAAGTATTGTTGATGAACTTGAAAGTGAAATAGATGAGACAACGGAAGAGCTTAATGAGCAGAAATCATACCTGTCTCAAATTGAGGATAGGATAAAAGAGATTAGTAACAGTAATTACTCATTGTCTCAGAAGATATCACTAATAAATGCTGAAATTAATAAATTACAAGAAGCAATTGAACAAAGAGAATCTGAAATAGAGGAGAAATTAGCTCAGATAGCCCAAAAAGAAAAGCTTCTAGAAACAAAAAGACTTTTTTTAGATGAAATATCAGGAGAGCTATATATGAAGAGCAGATATTCAGGTAGTCAACTCATATTTTCTTTCTCTACTTTGGATGATATGTTGAGAAATCTTTTTGTTAAAAAGAATGCTATATCAATTCTAAGAGAAGATATTGAAAAAATTACTGGGGAATATTCAACCCTTTTGGATTTGAAAGAGGGGTTAGAGCAAGAGAAATTAGATTTGGATGAAGAAAAAAAAGACCTAGATGATTCATACTTACTGTTAGTATCAGAGAAGGGCAAGATACAGGCAGCATTGAATGCTCAAATAGCGGAAAAGAATATTGTGAAAAGGACAATAAATGGATTAAGTACACAGCTTTCCGATTTACAGTACCAATTAATTATTGCAAGACAAGGAGGAACGCATGTAGATCCAGACTCAGTTCCTACAGGAGGTGATTACAATTCTACATTAGCAGGATTTCTTGAAAAAGCTCCAAGTGGTTCTTTTGCAGTATTTTCAATTGGAGCATATACCCATAGGAATGGAATGAGCCAATGGGGAGCAAAAGCAAGAGCAGAGGCAGGGCAAACATATATTCAATTACTAAATGCTTACTATCCTGGAAAAACATTAAGAACAGGAACAGTCAATATCGGAGGAGTAGTCGAGAACATTATGACCAATATTAGGACAACAACATATGGGACATTAAACTTTGAGGATGACTATCTACTTAGGCTTGGTGAAATGCCAGAGTCTTTCCCTATGGAAGCACTTAAAGCTCAAGCTATAGCAGCAAGAACATATGCGATTAACTATACAGGAAATGGAGACAGATCTATCTGTACAAATGAGTACTGTCAAGTAGTTGGAACTACTAAAAAAACTGGAACTTGGGCACAGGCTGTACAAGCAACAAGAGGAGTAGTCCTAACTGATTCAGCCGGGAAGCCATTCTCTACACAGTATGCTGCACTACATGGAGGTTGGGGAAATCAGATTGGGTGGGACACTACTGATGGCTCTGGTAGTGGTGATTGGATGAGTAGGGCATGGGATAGTAAATCAGGAGTATCTTGGTTTTACAAAGCTTGGTATAGAGTAGGGTATAGGGATGACAGTTCTAACTGTAGTAGATATCCATGGCTATCCCAAACTGAGATGTCGGATATTGTTAATGTATATCAGATATGGAAAGCAAGTGGGGGAGGTCAAGACCCTAAGATATATCCAATCCCAGATGCATGTCATGCAAATGTAGGACAGTATACATATGCTCAAGCTAGATCTCTTGCTTCAAAACCAGTAACCTCAATATCTTCTGTTGCAGTATCCAGTAGTAATGGATACTCAAATACTATTTCCTTCTACACAAATGCAGGAATGATTACTATGACAGGAAATGAGTTTAAGACTATCTATAACCTGAGAGCTCCTGGACATCTAAGAATTGCACAAAATGGTTTTGTTCATATAAATATCCACAAAAAGTAGATATAGTATACTAATTAAGATATTTTTGTGATATTCTTTACAAATATGAAGAAGAAAAGATATATCCCAAAGAAGTTTAGCAAAGCGAACAAATCCTTCATAAATAGAGTTATTTCACAAGGAGATAGAAGTCCACTTACAGGGTTTTCGATATTTCCTAAAAAAGTAAATTTCTATGGAAAAGATCCAGATGAAGAAGTAGTGTTAATAGCAAGGAAACATTGGATAGCTATGTTTCCTTCGGTATGTCTTTCAATATTGGTAGCACTTCTCCCCTTTATATATATGTTAATTACTCTACAAATGGAAAGCTTCTCTTTTATTCTGTACATAGGGGTATGGATAGTTGCATTAACTCTAGCCCTGAATATGCTAGTAACTACTGCCTTAAGATGGCACTACACAATAGCTATTGTTACTGATCAAAGAATAGTATCTATTAGGATGGATAACGCTTTCTATCATTCTTACTCTGAGGCACAATTAGAGAAAATAGAGGATGTAACGCATACTAATATTGGGTTACTATCAAGTATATTCGATTATGGAGATGTACAGATTGATACAGCAGGACACGACATAGACTTCATATTGACCAAAATCCCTAGACCTAGGGAGCTACAGGATGTAATAAATGATTTACTTGAAATGAAACAGAAAGGAGAAATCTAATATGAACAAAATATACCCTGAGATAATATCAGGAGAACTACAATTAGGAATCAACTGGGTTAATATATTCAAGATCCCTCTCGTTATAGTTCTTGTTGGAGTTCTGTTATACTCCTTCCTGTTAGTACTTAAAGTTAAAATATTAGTAGATACAGTAGATTCCGAAGGAAACAAAAGAATGCTTCTTTTAGCATATCTAAACCTTTTAGTTACTCTCTCTACAACCATTATCGGGACCTTAATAATTCTTTTAGGATAAAAATGTCAATTACTGCTTCTAAATATATCAACAATTCAGATTCAAAAAATTCTTACGTAGGACTATTTCACTACAGAAGACCTGCACGTGGTAAAAAGGAGGAACCTTTAGATATTTACGGTTTACTCTCCGTTTCAAGTGAGGTAGAAATCTCTGGTCAGAGGATTTCGAAATTCGCATGGGATGGCATTATAGATGGTTTTGAGTATTCAAAGGTTGATTCTACAAATGAATCATTAAAACTGGGTCTCAAAGAGGGAGTAAAAAGGATAAAGCAGTTGATTAAAAATGATAGGGGGATAGGGGAGTATGGTATTAATATCGATTTCACCATCTTTATCTCTAACGGAGTAGGTATATATATAGGTTTAATAGGGGATAGTGAAATATATATCTACAAGGATGGAAGATTGGTAGATATTACGGACATGCTAAAGACCAAGAAAGCAAAGACAGCAGCGATAGCAGTTGAAGAAGAAGATTTTCTTTTCTGCTCAACAAAAGGAGTCTTAAAAAGAAATATTCATAAATTAATTGCAGCTAAAAACAGGATAGAATTAACAACCTCTCTTGAGGAGATAGGCAATGAAATTAATGAAGGAGAAGGTATAGTAGCATTTTTGAAAGAGGGGAAAGTAGAGAAAGAAGTAAGTAAACTTGAAAAAACAGAGGTAAAAAAAGAGACTGTAAAGAAAAAAGAGAAAAGTGTTGAGCCTAAGGATTCTGACTATGTCCCAACAACAAAAGAGAAAAAGAGTGTATTTAAAAGCCAAAATGATGAGAGAGATCTTAAAGCATTTTTTGTAAATATTTTTGATAAACTTTCCCAGTTCATATCGAAAGCAAAAAAAGGTCTAAAACCTCTAAAGGGGATTTTCCTAACTAGCCTCAAAAGCATCTCTTCTTTGTTAAAAAAGATATATGGAAAGATTGGAGAGAAATTTGGTAAAAAGAGATGGTTTAAGAAAACAGCAGCAAAGATATCACAAAGTCGTATGGGTAAAAAGAGAGAGGGGGAGTTTAAATCTTTTAAAATTGATGGATACAAAGAGAAAAATCTTAGAGTACAAAGATTTAAGACTTTAGGATTTGTATTCCTTGGGGTTGTTCTCTTAGTCTTGGGTGTTAAATTCACACTAGATCAAAAAAGAGCACGAGAAATTAGCAGGAATGCTAATGAAATTTTTGTAGAGGTTGAAGAACTTGTTGCTCAAGCACAATCTAAACTGTCTACAGATAGGGATGCATCAACAGTAAGTATATTTAAAGCTTCAGAACAGCTCAAAAAAGTAGAGGAAGACCTAAGAGAGAAAGAAGCAAAGAAACTTGAGGAATTAGAAACACAGGTCCTTGGAATTCAAGACACACTATTTAAGATAGAGAGACTATCAATAGATACAGCTAATATTCAAAAATTCTATGACACCTATAACAGTGAGACTGATTCAAGACCAAGTGATATAGGGATATATAGGGATGTACACTTTAATGAATATCTTCTAATCTCAGACTTAGGTTTAAAAATAGTAAGTAAGCTATCGATATACAACAAAGAGCTAAGTACAATACCCGATACAGAAGGTATTGTTAAAGAGCCTCAATATGTATATATGAAAAAGACAGGATTATTTATTTTTGATTCAGTAAACGGCATTTTGAAATCTTCTCTTACAGATGAAGAGTTTGATACCTTTGCTAAATTAAGTGGGTTAGGTATTCAAAACATTGGAGCAAAAGATCCTGTAGAGTTTGCAGTATTAACAGTAAATGAGAATGCATATATTTTGGATAGGGAACAGAAGACATTACTTAAATCTAGCAATTTTGGTTCTGGGTATGGTCTATCCTTTCCATATGTTACCGATGAGAACTTTGTACAAGCTAATGATGTGTTGTCAGATTTGAGTGTTTACATCTTAGCCTCTGGAGAAAAGGCGATATACAGATATGTAAATAGCGCATCAGAGGGGAGGTTAGTTGAATCTCCAATTACAATTAAGGGCTTAGAGGGGAGTATTAAGGATGCAAAATATGGTTTTACACCTGAAGATTTAAACAAATCTCTTTACATATTTGATGCACAAGAGAAGAGGATATTAAGATTTGAGAAACCAATGGAGTCTGGAGATGTGAGACATCCCAACGAGTTACATCTGTTAAAGCAGTATCTATTACCCCAAGATGGTGACCTATGGAACAAGGTTAGAGATTTTGTAGTCGATTGGGATGAGAAGTATTTGTATATTCTAGATGGGACTACAATATGGAAGATAACGTTGTAGTGATATAATCAAGGATGCAGATATTAAACAAAAAAGCTTTACACAATTATGAAATTCTTGAAAGTCTAGAGTCAGGGATTCATCTTAAAGGTTCTGAAGTTAAGTCCCTTAGAACAGGGAGATGTAATCTTAAAGATGCTTTTGTAAAAGTAATTTCTGGGGAGCTATGGCTTGTAAACGCAGAGATTCCTAGATATAAATATGATGGGGACTCAGAGTATGATTCTAGAAGATCTAGAAAACTTTTAGTAAAAAAGAAAGATTTAATATATTTAAATAGCAAATTAAAACAGGGGGCCTTGACTTTAATACCATTAAAGATATATTTAAAAGGAGATATATTTAAAGTACAAGTGGCACTAGCTAGAGGTAAAAAAAGGTATGAAAAGAAAGCACAAGAGAAGAAGAGAGATTTAGAGAGAGAGCTACTTGTAGAAAAGAGAAAATACATGATATAATGTTATAGGTTATGGCAGCAGAAAAAGTAACACAAGAAAAATTATTAAATAAACAGACTCAGATTAAT
>DFBL01000028.1:6391-10541 GCA_002366615.1 Candidatus Dojkabacteria bacterium UBA3081 | reverse complement strand
GTCATGGGGAGCATTAATAGAGGGGAAACAACAAGGAGTCTCTGCAAATAACTAATATCCTCTCGATTAGAAATCATATATATGATATCCTTTTAAGACATATCTTTGACTGTCCTTTTTAATATGGAAGAATATATATTTAGCCAAGTAGGCCCTATGCCCTCAGATGAGGATATAGTTGTTGCAGAGCCTAAAGAATATCCAAAAGACACATATGGAAATATTAATGATAATGGGGCAAGATTCCCATGGGGTTGGTTAATCTTTTTTGTTATCTTTATTTCCTCTCTAGTATTTGCATTCTTAAGACTTAAAAAGCTTCTTCAAAAGAAAGATAGGAATGAGAAAGCAAAAGAGTGGACTATCTTTGAAGTTAGAGTACCAAAAGGAAATGAGACAGAGATAGGGGTAGCAGAAAAGATGTTTTCTAATTTAGTAGGTATTGGAGGAAAGGGAAAGGGGGTTGCTGGTAATTTCACTGTAAGTAACAATGTAAGCTTTGAAATGATGGCAATACCAGGAGAGATTAAATTCTTTGTATACTCCCCACGCAAATTTGCTGATCATGTTGAGAAACAAATACTAGGCTCCTATCAAGATGCCGAAGTACAGAAAGTAGATGAGTACAACATATTCAAAAGTGGGTCAAAAGTTGTATTTGCTAGATTAAAACTGGATGATGAGAATTATTGCCCTATTAAAACAGCAGAAGATTTTACAGGAGATCCTTTAGCAAACATATTAAGTACCCTTAGTAAGATGTCAGAAGGGGAGGGCGCTATGGTTCAGGTAGTTGTTTCTCCAGTAGATAGTGGTTGGCAAAAGAATGGGACCAGCTTTATCAAAAAGGTAGAGAACAACAATGCTGATCCTGAAAAGAAAAAGATAGATGTTAGTCAGGAAAAACTACAAGCGATTGGGAAGAAGGTTTCAAAGAATGGGTTTAATGTTGATATTCGTATTGTTGCTAGTGCCCCAGAAGAATCATTAGCAAAGATGCATTTGGATAATATTGTATCTGCATTTGATCAGTATACTAATCCTGGTATAAACAAATTTAAAAAAGTTGAGATAAAAGGAAAGAAGAAAAAAGAAGAGTTTATGTATGATGTAATATATAGAAGAACTTCTCTAGAGCAAGCAAGCATACTAAATGTCGATGAGCTAGCATCCATATATCATTTACCTAATAAAGAAGTAAGTACACCAAACATTAACTGGTTGCTGTCTAGAGAAATCCCTGCAGACAATGATATTAGTTCAGATATTAGGTCTAAAGACACTATTTGGGTAGGAAATAATGTATTTAGAGACAAGCACAAGGCAATATGTTTCAAGAGAGATGATAGAAGAAGACACTCATATATATTAGGGCAAACAGGTACTGGTAAATCATGGCTTATGGTGAGGATGTTAATACAGGATATATATAATGGAGATGGAGTCTGTTTTATAGATCCTCATGGACAGACCGCGGAGATGATTTTAGACAGAATTCCACCAGAGAGAGCAGACGATGTAATATATTTTAATGCTGGAGATTTTGATAGACCATTTGGATTAAATATCATGGAGTATTACAATGAGCAGCATAAGCATCAGATAGTAAATAGCTTTATTGCTTTGCTTTTAAAGATGTTTGATCCTCATAATCAAGGGTATGCTGGACCTGCATTCCAACAGGCTGTACGAAACTCAATGCTTACAGCGATGAGTGAGCAGGGCTCTACATTGATAGAGGTAGTGCGTATTCTTCAAGATGAAAAATGGGTTCAAGAGAAATGGCTTCCAATTATCAAAGATGAGCTAGTGAGAAGATATTGGGTAGATCAGGTTGCAAAGACAGATCAAAAGACTAAGTCTGAGAGCCTAGGTTACTTTATCTCTAAATTTGATAAATTTACTACTAACCTTGCAATTCGAAACATTATCGGACAATCACAATCCTCTTTTGATTTACGAGAGATAATGGATAGTGGGAAGATATTAATAGTAAATCTAGCAAAAGGGGTATTAGGAGAGGAGAATATGTCATTTCTGGGATTAATACTTGTGCAAAAGATGCTAGCAGCAGCTTTAAGTAGGGAGGATGTTCCAGAAGAGCAAAGAAAAGACTTTTTCTTCTATGCTGATGAGTTCCAGAATTTTACTACAGAAGAGTTTACATCCATACTATCAGAGGCAAGAAAGTACAGACTTAATCTAACTATTGCTCACCAATACATAGGACAGTTACCAGAGGATATAAAGGGGGCGGTATTTGGCAATGTTGGAACCCTATTTATTACTAGATGTAGTAATGAGGATGCGGAGTTTGTTGAACCTCAATTTGAGGGATATGTTAAAGCTACAGATATTATCAATCAAGGTATGGCACATTACTATGTAAAGATGCTAAATGATGGTATATATCCTGCCCCATTTTCTCTTGATACTACATATGGGGATAAGTATCCTAAGTCAGGATTTGATATGAAAGCGAATCCAGAGGTTGCAGCTATTATAAAAAAGATGTCCAGACTTAAATATGGAAGGGATGTTAATGTAGTAAATATGGATATAAACAGGAGATCAGATTTAGATAAAAAAGAGGAAGAAAAGCCACAACCTCCATCAGGATTTCCTCCTATTAGTTTCTAATATGGTGCATAAATGTCTCATTTTTGGTAAAATCACTTGTATTTTAGGGGAGTATAGCTCAGGTGGTTAGAGCGCGGTTCTTATAAAGCCGTGGTCGATGGTTCGAGTCCATCTACTCCCATTGGTTAAATTTGATACTATCTTAATAATGACTGGGCCAGAGAGAGTGGATATTCCATCTAACGAGGATTTATCAAAATTATTAGACGCATTAAAAATCGCATGGATAGGAGAGACTTCTAATGGAGAGTGGAATAGTGAATACCCAGAGCTTAATCAGTATGCAGGAACAGCATTAGTTGTTCAAGATTTATTCGGTGGTGAGTTACTTCGATGCCCAACAAAGAGGGGAAGTTCTCATTCCTGGAATCTCTTGCCCGATGGAGAAGAAGTAGATTTTACTATTAATTAGTTTTTATATTCTGGAGATACCCCTATTAAAGGGGACACATTAAAAAGGGATAGGGATTATGTACTAAGCTATCCTGATACTAAAGCAAGATAGGACTTCTATTAATGAGTCTAAAGAATATTTTTGAAGATTCGAATACCTATTGAATTATAAATCCTTAAGATTTTTCTCCGTTTCTGGTTTGTTGTTGTTAATCAAGCCAAGATATTTTTCAGTAGTTGATAATCTCTTGTGACCTACCAGTTTTGATACCGTTACAAGACTTACTCCATTTGCTAAGTGATGGGCTATAAAGGTATTTCTTAAATCGTTAACCTTAGCATTTTTAATACCAGCTCTTTCAAATGCTTTATCTATCGTAGTTCTGATATTCCTCACAAGCAAAGGCCTACCATTCTTAGTAATGTAAAGAGTGTCATCTTCTGTCTCAGGTCTAATCTTTAAATACTCATCGATGGCTTTCTTTGCTGATTTATTTAATGGAACCTTTCTTGAGGGATGACTCCCAGAAGCTTTGATATATAGGTAATCTAGACCCTCTTTAGTTCTTCTTACATCATCGATAGATAGTCCTGAAAGCTCTCCAATTCTAATCCCTGTTTGAAGTAATATCTCAACTATAGAATATAATCTCACATCAACTCTACTAACATCTCTAAGTGCTCTATACTCCATTTCTGAAAGGACTCTAGGTGGCTTTGTTTCAAATTTAGGATGGGCTAACTTCTCTGCTGGATTATCTCCAATAATAGAATTTTCCAAAAGATATCTATAGAATGTTCTAGTGCTATTTATTTTTCTAGAAGTACTCTTAGGAGTATAGTTATTGTCCTGTAAGTGTTTCTTATACGCCTCTAAATCAGTAATAGAGGTCTCTGACATTTTTGTTACACCCTTGTTTGAAAAGAAATTTAAGAGTTGTTCAATATCTTTTGCATAAGCAATGATGGTAGCTTCTGCTCTTCCCTTTTCCCTTAAATCTTTAGTGAAATCATCTTGTAGTTTCGCAAATTGAGGATTTAATATTTTTCCCAATGTTATAAAGATACCAAATTTAAAATAGCCTAGTATATAAACTATGAGATTATAGCACTCTCT
>DFBL01000028.1:0-6332 GCA_002366615.1 Candidatus Dojkabacteria bacterium UBA3081 | reverse complement strand
ATAAAAAATAGAGAGAGGGTATTGCAAAGAAGAAAGGAATCAGAATTCTCTGGGATATCCAATCATTGGTTATTTAAACTCTCCGCAATTGTTGTATCTGTAATTATTATGACCTCAGTTATCAACTCTATAACCATAATGACTCAGAAGTTAGAAATATTAAAACAGGCAGAGAGAGAGGTGGAAGAGTTAAGGCTCGCTAACCTTCACCTTTCAATAGAAATGAAAGATATGTCTACCGATAGGTATTTAGAAAAAGAAGCAAGGGACAGATTAAATTTCGGAGCACAAGGAGAGGTAGCTTTTGTAATCCCAACCAATGTTTTGGATTTAGCAAAAGAGGAGGTAGAGAGAATAGTTGCTCCATCCCAAGAGAGTATATATGAAACAGGTAATAATGTAGATGAATGGATATCGTTTCTTCTAATAGGAGTTTGAAAAGAAAGCCTTTTCAGAGTATAATCAGTCCTGTTATATCGCGGGGTAGAGCAGTGGCAGCTCGTCAGGCTCATAACCTGAAGGTCGTTGGTTCGAATCCAACCCCCGCAACCATTTTATTCTGAAAAGAGATCTTTTCTATTTACAATATCTTTTCTCTCTCTAACCAAGGAGCTTCCGGAGGAGCTATTTCTATACCAACAAAATCAATTGTAATATCTTTTAAAGAATAGTTTAGTGTTAAAAGAATGTCTAGAGATTTACCATTTGGAATCAGATATATTTTTGTGATAAAATGGCTCTGCTATTTAAATATTTTGAGTATATAAAAATATGCCACTAACAGATCAACCAGTAAAAGGTATGTATATAAGGGAGAATGGGAGATTTTTCTACCTACAAGATCGTATGTTAAAAACACAAGGAAGGCAGGGAGGATTAATAATAATGAAATTAAAGGCATTGGATACTGGACAGGTTCTAAGTAAAACAATCAAATCAGGAACAAAGGTCGAATATATTGAACCTGATATAAAAGAGGCTCAATATCTATACAAAGATGATTCCTTTCTCTACTTTATGGATACCGAAAGTTTTGAAACAATATCTGTTCCGGAAGAGACCGTAGGGAAGTATGCTGATTTCCTTAGAGAGGGAGAGAAAATCCTTATCTTTATGTATGAAGGCAAAATTCTTACCATCAAAGAAAATCTCTCAGTTGTATTAGAGGTTGTACAAGCTCAAGAGGAAGTAAAAGGAAATACAGCTAATGCTGCTACAAAAGAGGTAACTGTTGAGACAGGATACAAGTTACAGGCGCCCCTCTTTATTAAAAAAGGTGACAAATTGAAGATAAATACAGAGACGGGACAATATTCTAGTAAAGCAAATTAATGGCTCTTTCTTCAAATTTTGATATAATAATGAGATATCTCGGTGGGGTAGCTCAGAAGGTTAGAGCATGGGATTCATAAACCCAAGGTCGGCGGTTCGATTC
The DNA here is from genome assembly GCA_002366615.1 of Candidatus Dojkabacteria bacterium UBA3081. Classification (GTDB taxonomy): domain Bacteria; phylum Patescibacteriota; class Dojkabacteria; order SC72; family SC72; genus UBA3081. Next base: position 4,897 of record DFBL01000028.1, on the reverse strand, counting down.
CGCCCTCCACTACCAATTCATTTCTAAGAGGAATAATAATGTCAAAAAACAAAAAAGAGAATAAAATGGGTGCAAATATAATAAGGATAAAACCTAAAAAGAAGGGATTCAAAGTAAGCAGCTTAATCATCTTCATAGCTATATCCTTAATCCTATCATTCGCAATAAATGTAATTTTTAATTCCTCTCCAAATGGGCAGGAGGTGGCTTTAAGTGAAATAGTTTTGTATATCTCAGAAGGGGAGTATGAAGAGGTTTTACTTAGAGACGATATGGTTGTGATATCACAGCAAAGTAAAATAGAGGGAGAGGATATAATTTTAAGAAAGTTTGCCCTAGTTCCTCAGGGAACTGACTTCTATGGTATGTTGGCTGATTCTGATGTAGACATTAAACTGTTACAAAATGATTACTACAAACCGAAATTAGGGATAACCATTGGAGATATTCTTTCTTTTGTCTTTTTAGCTTCAGGCTTTGTATTGGTATATATACTCATTAAAAATATGCAACAGTCTGGAGGTAAAATTATGGACTTTGGTCAAAGTAAAGCTAGATTACTTTTTGGCAAAAAAACAGGAGTTACTTTTGAAGATGTTGCAGGTATTGATGAAGTAAAAGATGAATTAACAGAGGTTGTAGATTTCCTAAAAAGTCCTAAAAAATACTTAAACATTGGAGCTAGAATTCCTAAAGGAGTACTGCTTGCTGGGGCTCCTGGTACAGGAAAAACTCTTTTAGCAAAAGCTGTTGCAGGAGAGGCAGGTGTACCATTCTTCCATACCTCAGGCTCTGAATTTGAGGAAATGCTAGTTGGAGCAGGAGCATCTAGGGTAAGAGATTTGTTTACTAAAGCAAGAAAAGCTGCTCCCTGTATCATCTTTATAGATGAGATAGACGCTGTAGCAAAGAAAAGAGGTACAGTTTTGCACTCAGGAGCTGGAGAGCAAACACTTAATCAAGTATTGGTGGAAATGGATGGGTTGGAAGGTAGAGAGAATGTCATTATCCTTGCTGCAACAAATAGACCAGATGTATTAGATCCTGCAATTTTAAGACCAGGAAGGTTTGATAGGACAGTTATTGTCCATATGCCAGACTATCAGGGTAGAAAGGAGATAATAGAAGTGCATGCTAAGAACAAAAAGTTTGCAGAGGGAATAGAGCTTGATTTAATAGCAAAGAAAACTATTGGGTATTCTGGTGCGGATTTAGAAAATCTCTTAAATGAGGCTGCCATAATGGCTGCTAAAGAGGACAGGAAGAAGATAGAGCAAGAAGATCTTTTGGAGGCATACCTCAAAGTAAAATTAGGTAGGAAAAAGAAAGGAGAGATAGGGGAGGAGGACTTGAAGGTTACAGCTTACCATGAGGCAGGTCATGCAATAGTTGCTAAGTTCACTAAATATGCAACTCCTGTTGAACAGGTATCTATAATTCCAAGAGGTATGTCAGGGGGTGTTACTGTCTATCTCCCAGAGGATGATAAAAAGCATATATATAAGGATGAATTAATTGCAAGCCTTAGGTCTGCTGTTGGTGGGAGAGCTGCAGAGGAACTTTTTATTGGAAGAATCTCTACAGGAGCTTCTGCTGACATTGAGCAGGCAACTTCTGTAGCTAAAGAGATGATTACTCAGTATGGTATGTCCGATAGATTAGGAATGGTTAAGTATGGGGATGTGGAAGAAACAAAACATTTAGGATATATGTATGGAGGAGGAAGAGATTTTAGTGAGAAGTATGCAGAGATGATAGATTCGGAAGTTAAAATGTTCATAGAAGATGCCTACAGGGATGCTAAAAAGGTTCTTTCTGAGAAAAAAGAGTATGTTGAAAAGCTAGTTAAGATGCTTTTTGAAAAAGAAGTTGTCTCTAAAGAAGAATTTGATTCTCTCTTTTTAGAGTAACAATTGTAGTTTTTAGTACTCTTTAGTACAATATGGACATATGATTAAAGATTCCAACAAAGATGTCTTTTTGGCCATTGATGCAAATGCGATAATTCACAGAGCATTCCATGCATATCCACCAACTTTACAAACACCAGAAGGAGTACAGGTAAATGCCGTATATGGATTTACGGTTATGCTACTTGAAGCCTTAGAAATATTCGGACCAAAGTATGTCCTTTGTGCTATGGATACCCAGGCACCGACTTTTAGACATGAGGTATTTCCTGATTACAAAGGGACAAGAAAGCCTACAGATATGTCTCTAGTTGAGCAATTTCCCCTTGTTGAAGAACTACTTAAGGCATTCAATATTCCTGTTCTTAAAAAGGATAGATATGAAGCAGATGACATATTAGGGACGGTTTCTAAATATGTGTCTGAAGGGGTTTGGAATGGAGAAAACCTTGATCTATATATATTAAGTGGAGACAGGGACCTTTTACAGTTAATTACAGATAGGACGTATGTATGCTTACCTAATGGGAATTTTAAAAACATTGTAATATATGATAAAGAGAAAACTTTTGAAAAGCATGACTACTATCCTAGCCAAGTTACCGATTACAAAGCTTTAGTAGGGGATAGCTCAGACAATATTCCAGGAGTAAAAGGTGTGGGAGATAAAACAGCTACTAAATTACTTAATGAGTTTGGTAGCTTAGAAGAGATATACAACAATATAAATGAGATAGAGGGGAGAGCAAAGAGACTAATTGCAGAGGGGGTAGAACAGGCACAATTTAGCAAGGAGTTAGCCACCATAGATAAGGATGTAAATATTGGAATTCATTTAACAGATTGTATACTTAAAGATTTAGATAGGAGTCTTTTAAACAGTATATTTAAAAAGTATGCATTTAAGTCATTAATCAAAAAGCTTGATGATATATTTGGGAAAGAGGTATTACCAACAACCGCATCTCAATTGGATATGTTTAATCAAAACAGAAAGGATTTTGAGTGGAGTGATAAAAAGAAAGTAAAGGAATTAATAGGAAATAGCGAAGAGATTAGGATTGGATATATAAATAGGGGAGAATCTTCTGATGACGAGGCATTCCTGTGTATTAGGGGAATATCCTCAAAAGGAGAGCAGGTAGATATTGTTACTAAGGATCTTCAGATATTAGAATCTATTAAAGAGAAAGAGTGCATTACCTACAATTTTGAAGAACTAGTAACCCACTATAGAGATATCTCCATAGCAGATATGTCCAACTACTTTGATGTGGCTTTAGCAGAACATCTTTTGCACTCTGAAAGTAGAGATGTAAGTCTCAAAGATTTAGCTTTTAAGTACTCTACAAAGATTTTAGAGGAGAAGATATCTCCAATGCTTTTTGAAGAAGTATTGGATGTAATCGAAGATGCATACCTTTCTCAAAAGAAGAAGATGGATAGTTTAACCCTCTATGAATATACATATGCAAGTATAAAGAGATTTCTTAAAGTTAAAGACAACCTTTTACTTAGCTCTCTAAAAGATATTGAAATTCCCATATCTGCAATCCTTGCTCATATGGAATCAAGAGGGATGATGATCAACAAGAGTAAATTAGAGGCTTTACAAAAAGACTTGGAAACGGATATCTCGAAGACATCACAAGAGATCTATGATGTTGTAGGCCATGAATTCAATATTAATTCTCCAAAGCAATTATCAGATATTCTTTTTAGAGAGCTAAATTTACCTAACAAATCAAAGGGAAGCACTAAAGAATCAGTTTTAAGAAGTATGAAGGGAATACATCCGATAGTTGAACCTCTTTTGCATTTCAGAGAGATAACAAAGGTACAAAGCACATATGTACAACCTCTTTTAGAAAACAGTGAGAAGGAAGACGATAATCTCGCTGTGCATACAGACTTTAAGCAAACAGGTACAACATCAGGGAGATTTTCATCAGTAAATCCAAATATGCAAAATTTACCTCTCGAGGGTAAATGGGCAAAAAGATTAAGAGAGTGTTTTGTTGCTAGGAAAGGGTATAAATTAGTAGGGATGGACTACTCTCAAATGGAGCTCAGAATTATGGCAGATATATCGAAAGACAAATTGTTAATACAAGACTTCGTTAATGGTTTAGACATACACTCTGCGACAGCAGCTAGGGTTTTAGAAAAAAAGATTGCAGATGTAACAAAGAAGGATAGAAACCTCGGAAAGACAGTTAACTTTGGGATGATATTTGGTCAGACCTCTTTTGGTTTGTCTTCTTTACTTGGTATAGAGAGGGATGTAGCAAAGAAATATATAGACGCATACTTCAATCACTACAAGGGAGTGGAAGAATATATGAGGAAGACAGAGTATGAAGCATTTGAAAGAGGGTATGTCCAAACTATGTTTGGAACTACTAGAAATATAGCAGGAATTAGATCCAGAAACAAAAGATTAAGATCTGCAGCAGCAAGAGAGGCAATTAATATGCCTATACAGGGAAGTGAAGCAGATATAATGAAACTAGTAATGAAGAACCTGTTTGTTTTAATAAGGGATAAATATCCTAAAAAAGCTTACATATTACTCCAAATACATGATGAAATACTCTTTGAGGTTGAAAAACCTCTTGTAGAAGAATTCATATTAGAGGCTAAGAAAATAATGCTGGATAGTGTTTCCTTAGAAGTCCCATTAGAGATACATGTATCAGAAGGTAAATCAATGGAGCAATTGAAGTAAAACATTTAAATTTTAAGATTAGTAATATGTTCAAGAAGTTTCTATCCCTTATTTCAACAATATTTGGGGTGTTCTTCTTTTTTAAACTCTTCTCTAAAAAGAATACATATAATTTCAGATATGAAGAGAAAAAAGACTCTACCAAAGAGTTACAAATGAAAAAGATTGCTACAGCAGTACGCAAAACATTAAATAGTAGGCAGAAAGAGACCATTAAACTCTTACAAAAGAGAAAAGTCCTACTACCTTCTGACATATA
>DFBL01000038.1:3126-5236 GCA_002366615.1 Candidatus Dojkabacteria bacterium UBA3081 | reverse complement strand
GTTTACAATGTTGATGTGAAGTGGATAAAGAAAGCAATTAAGTCTATACAAAATCAATTATATACTAACTGGGAGATTTGTATTGCAGACGATGCTTCTACAGACACAAAATTGATAGAATATCTTAAGAAAATATCTAAAGATTCTAAAATTAAGGTTACTTTTAGAAAGAGAAATGGACATATTTCAGAAGCAAGCAATTCTGCTCTTGAATTAGCCAAGGGAGAATTCATTGCACTATTAGACAACGATGACATAATTTATCCTCATACATTAGCTGAAGTTGTTAAGTTACTAAATAAGAAACCAGATATCGACTTCATATACTCTGATGAGGACAAATTAAATATGAAAGGAGAGAGGATGGACCCCTTTTTCAAGCCAGACTGGTCTCCTGATCTTTTTCTAGCTACTAACTATCTTTGTCATTTAAGTCTAATTAGAAAGAAATTAATAGATTCTGTTGGAGGATTTAGAAAAGGATATGAAGGATCACAAGATTACGACCTATTCCTAAGAATAACTGAAAAAACAAATCATATCGAACATATCCCGAATATTCTTTACTCTTGGAGAAAAATCCCAGGCTCTACTGCTAGCGATTACAATCAGAAGGGGTATGCCACAAAAACTAGTATTAAAGCCTTAGAAGATTCACTCAAAAGAAGGGGATTAGAAGGAGAGGTGGCAGAGGGACTATTTCCTGGAAGTTTTAGAGTTAAATATAAACTAAGAGGGGAACCCTTAGTAAGTATTTTAATTCCGACTAAAGATAAACGAGAATATATCGAGAGATGTATTTCATCAATACTTAATAAAACAACATATACTAATTTTGAAATAATCATTTTAGATACAGGCAGTACCGAAAAAGAAACTTTAGATTATTTAGATACGATAAAAGAAAACCAAAAAGTCCGAGTTTTACACTGGGAGAAAAAATTCAACTACTCTGCAGTTAACAATTATGGAGTAAGATACTCTAATGGAGAATACGTATTGCTCTTAAACAACGATACAGAAATTATTACCCCCGATTGGATAGAAGGGATGCTAGAACATGCTCAAAGAGATAGAATCGGAGCTGTTGGAGTAAAACTATACTACCCTAATGATGTAATACAACATGCCGGGGTAGTATTAGGTATTAATGGAGGTAAGGGAATTGGAATTGCAGGTCATGCATTCAAGGGTTTGAAGAAGGATATCAAAGGCTTTCCTATACAAAAGGACATTATTAGGAACTATTCTGCAGTTACGGCTGCTTGTCTAATGGTAAAGAAAGAAAAGTATTTAGAAGTAAATGGACTAGATGAAAAATACAGAATAGCTTTCAATGATGTTGATTTCTGTCTTAAATTGAGAGAAAAAGGCTACTATAATCTGTACACTCCATACGTGGAATTGTACCACCATGAGTCAATATCGGTAGGTACTCCTGAAGCAAAAACCAGAGATCCTAAGGAATTTAATAGAGAAACTCAAAGAATGTACGATAAATGGAATGATCTACTGTTAAGAGATCCTTTTTACAATAAGAACTTATCCCTTAATTCAGAAGATTTCGCGATTAAGATTATTAAGAATAAAGAAGACAAAAAATGATTTATTCCTCTATTCTATATCTTATTAACATAATCGTACTCTTAACTATTCTAATTCTCCCTCCGGATGGGTTCTCCTATCTTAAAACATTTGCAGGTATACTCCTTATTTACAATATCCCCGGTTATGTTCTTTTAAAGGTCCTAGGAGCATTAAAGAAACAAAAGCCTCTTTACATTATCTTCATACTATCTCTTACGACAGGCTTTTCTCTGTGGTTTGTTCCCCTATTTATTACCTCTCAATTTGAAGTAGCTATTCCGTCATCACTAATCTATATTTTAGTAGCTATCTTTATAATAATTTTCCTTCTAATTCTTTACAAAAATAATCGTAATAGGAAAATCTTTAAAAAGATTACTATTTCGAAGATAGATCTATTAATGATTGCTCTCTTTAACCTATTACTCTTTGTTTACCTTACTCCTCTAAAAGGTCTTTTGGTAGCTCCACTCCATGATCCTGCAGCTATCTCTGTATATTCAAAGAAACTAATTGATAACAA
>DFBL01000038.1:0-3024 GCA_002366615.1 Candidatus Dojkabacteria bacterium UBA3081 | reverse complement strand
AAAAAAGAAAAGTATTGGGTGGATATCTGTACTTGTTTTCTCTTGTCTTTCTACGTATCCAGCCTATCTTTACTTTACCGATGGTAAAAATGCTCAAATAATTGCATTTCTTTTTCTATTCGCATCCTTATATCTATTTTCCGAAGCCATTGGGGGGAAAATATACTCAAAACTCCTCTTTGGCTTAGTTCTTGTATCTTCCGTACTTTTACACTACAACAATCTCCTCATAACATTGGTTTTGTGTATACCAATATATGTCTATACACTATTAAATAAAAAATATTCTCTAAAAAAGATTAGTTTAGATATTCTAAAATGGTTGTCCATATCGGTTATTGCTGGATTCCTTTTCTATCTTCAGTTAGAAACCCTAAAAGAAATTAGTTATTTCTATACTAGTATTCTTGCTCCTCTTCAGCCAGAGGAATCATTTCAGGGAATAATAGGATTTACAGATTTTTACAATTGGTTTCTACCTCTAAAATCTCCTAAGATAAAAAATAGAAATAGTATTATAGTCTTATCACTGGGAGTTTTGAGCTATTTATTTCTAGTTATTAAGTTTGCTTATGATTTTATAAAGAGAAAGGTTGTTAAGCAAGAAATTATTTTCATATTTCTTTTTGCTCTGTCTTTTTATCTATCCCTATACATAGAACTAGGCACTATTACTCGTCGTTTTAAATTTAACAAGCTTATACTTTTTCTCATACCAATATCTTTTGTTTTAAGTTTTTTGTACGAGAAGAAGATAAGAATATTTAAGAAAATTAAAGTGAACTATCTATTAATTCTAATCTTTATACTAGTAGGAGTATGGAATATGTCTACTCTCTATCAAAGATATCAACGAGCTAGATTTGTTAGTCCTGTTAGACAAGAAGATATCCAAGCTTTTGAATGGATTAATAATAACATTCCTAAGGGTTCATATATTATTCCAGCACATATAGAGAGTACGCATAGCTATATTTTAGATTCTTCCCTGTATATGAAAGCCTTTACAGATAGTTATGAATTGTTTGCATTTGTAGATGGAAAACATCCCAAAAATGAAGTAGAACTTAAGAATACTTATCTATCATTAAAAGAGAATCCCAATGATAAAGATTTACTTAATAAATTTACATCTTCTGGTATATATTATATATTTTCAGGATCACATACTCCCTGGGGATGTGGGGAATTACCTTGTGGATTGTTTGATAAATATCCTGAGGTTTATGAGGTTGTTTATGATATAGGAGGGGTTGAGATATATAAAATCAAAGAGTAGATACTACTTATCTATAAATTTGAATATATAAACTTCCTTATTTTTTAATTCCAAGGTTTCCTCTAATTGTAACCAATCCTGATCTAATAGATCTGTAAGTTTCTCTTGGTCACTAAATTCTTCATCTTCTATTGTAGATACTACCATTACTACTGTGTTTATACCTTTTTCTTTAAGTTGTGTTCTGAATTCCTCTATATCAGTTATATTAGTTGTATAGGTATTTGGCTCTGCATAAACCTTAAGTAAATCTTTTTTGGGAAGCCAACCTGCTAAGTGCCACACCCATTCTGGATTTGTATATAAATCTTTCCTAAAAAACCTTATTAAATCACTTGAGCCATAATTGTTAATCCAAACTCTCTCTTCACTTGGAAGTTGCTCAACTATCTCGATTGTTTCTCTGTTGTATCCGAACTTCAGATAACTAGAAATCTGACCAATACTATAGAAAAATGCGACATTGGTTAAAAACATACCCGAGGATAAAGCGAACAGGAAGAGAAGTTTTAATGAACTTATCAGCTTTGTATTTTTTCTAAAATACCATATAGACCAGAAGAGAATTAAGAGGCTTACTTCTAATATAATTTTAGGTAATATAAAACTACTCTCAAAATATAAACCCAAAAGGACAAAAACTGTTGTGCCAATTAACACATCTCTAAAATATTTTTCTTTTTTAATAGCCTCCTTTACAAACATTACAAAAAACAATGCAAACAATGGAGTTACACATAATAAATATCTACCATGTGAAGCTCTAACTATTAAAACTAGAACATTAAATAATAAAATCATAGGTAACATTACTCTTCTATCTTTCTTTTTAAACCACTTAAGAAACATAGATATAGAAAAAACTATTGCTGGTAATACAATAATTTTAGGGACTGAAATAAAGGAAAAAGTACGGGGATAGAGCATTTTGCCTATATACCCTGCGGCCATATCACCCCAAGTAAGGATTTTACATATTAAACCATCACTCATTACATGACCCTTTGAATATGCATCATCCATATAATCCAGACCCTGACTATTACAATATTTGTCTAGTTTACCAAACTCCTTTAATGACGGAATACTCTTAGCAGTTTCATCTTCAAGTAGGTTTTGTGTAGCTAATTGTGTAGAAAATTGGCTTTTATTCCAAGCCATACCCGTATTAACTAAACCCGATATTGAAGCCATAAACATATTAACTGGAATAATACTCGTAGTAAACATAATTATTACCCACATCAGAGGAAGAATATATGCTACAAATGATTTTGATATAATTTCCTTTATTCTTTTCCATATACTTATTCCCTTAATAAAAAAGGTGTAGTTGATAAAAATGTATACACCATAGAGAGGCGCTACTGTAAGGAAAATATGTTCTTTAGCATCTAACATTAAAAGAAAAGACAAACCTATCAACCAAGGTTTAGATTCATTCAGAAATAGATAAAAGAATAATAATACTGTAAATATAGCGGGTATATCCCTATTAAAGGAAATACTCATATTAACATACTGAAGCATTAGAGAGAATATGACCGTAGACCAAAAAGCGTAGTTTCCTTCTTTAAAGAATCTTTTAACTATTTTGTAGAAGAAATATACTGATCCAATACTAATCAAAATTGTAAATAGTGTAGCTACTAATACAGATGGTTTCCCAATTAAAATGTATATTAGAGCAACAGGTAGCTTAAAGAGAAACCCATGTAGACCTACACCATAGTTACCTATCCATA
>DFBL01000013.1 GCA_002366615.1 Candidatus Dojkabacteria bacterium UBA3081 | reverse complement strand
AGAAAGAATTTAAGTATTATACTTAGTAGTACAATATCATTTTCTTTTTCTGTTCTATGGGAGCTCTATGAGTATTGGAGCGATATCCTTTTAAATACAGGAATGGTTAAGGATGGTATTAGGGATACGATGATGGATATTACAGAGGGTCTCATCAGTATCTTGTTTTGTATTGTTCTTCTCAAGTTTGTGATAAGGAGGAAAGAGATAAGGGATTGAGTAAGGGTTTTTGGAACTATAGAATTAATATAACAACAAATTTTTTATTTTAGATTTAGTCATTAATCTTAATTAGAGTTAAGTTAAAATCCCCAATCTACATATGCCCTTATCTTTATACTCTCTACAATAGAGTAGAAGTCTCCTTCATCTATATCTCCTTTGGTTCTAAAGTAGTAGGATACTTTTTCAGGTAAGAAGAGATATGCTACATAGACATCTTCATCTTGGGAATTGATAGATAGAGTTTTTTTGTAAAGAGTAAAGTTGTCTAATTCCTTTTCATCCTCTGAGACTAATTCATACTCTGAATCAAAGAAAGGAGTATCATCCCAATCTTCAATAGAAGTAATACCGTTGAAAACATATACATATATGAAATCATCCATAGAGATGTTTCCTAGAGGTTGTCTTCCTTTAGTAAAAATTAGCTTTGGTTGTCCAATCCCCCCTTGAGTATCATAAGGGTCCCACATTTCCCCGGTTGTTACAACATATTTTGAAGGAAAGGATAATTGAAAAGTTTGATAAGCATATGTTGGATCATCTGTAGGAGAATATGAGTGATAATTTACTTCAAAAAAGGTATCATCTTCAATTTCTTCAGATTCAGGGATATAGACGACTTTTTCATCACACTCCTCTAAGATATCTATTTGATTTTTTGCCCACCAAGCTAGAGAGCCAAAGGCAACCAAGTTAAACATAATAACAATTAAGAACAGGAAGAGTTTCTTTTTCCCTTTTGTTTCTGGAATAGTTTCCATTTGGAAGAATTTAAAATTTATAATAATACAGTTTATGAAATTCTATCTATTATGGCAATAGATATTTAACTTCTAACAAATTGTTTTGTAGGTTCAATGAAAGTATAATTACTATTGGATATTTAATATCTACTTTCTAGAATCGAACTAAACCAAATGACAGAAAAGAAAAAACTCGAAGTGCATGAATATACTTCTTACAAAGAGTCCCAAAACAGAGTGAAGGATTTTTCCCAAGAACAGATAATGATATTAAAAAACTTTCTGAAAGAAATACTTACCCCTGAAACAACAAACGGTACATGGTGTCCCAATTGTCCAGAATTCAAACAATCACGTACGGTATCTTCTCTAATTCAATTCCATTTAGGGGGAGATATTCTATGCTGTCGTACCAGACAGGGGAGTATGCATTACTGGAATCTTCTTCCAAATGAGCAGGAGATTGATTTAACAAAAGAGGAGTTTAAATTCTCTGGAGATAGTCCATCTTTACATGAGATTGATATTGTAGAAGAGGGTAGGGTTATTTTTAAGGATACAAGGATAGAAGAGAAATATGAGATATTGAAAGAGGAAACCCAGAGAGTTCTTAAGGAAAGAGGAATGGAAAGCCTTTGGGATTTAATCTTAGATTAAGATTATCCAATTTAAATATTTCTAAAAAATATTTGGTATAATCCCATAGCTAAGATTAATGGGCCATTGGGTGTTAGAAAAAATAGAAATAAGTAGTAAAAGACTTAAGCCTGGGACAAGGACCTTCATCATTGGGAGTGTAAGGAATGCTCCAGAACAAGAGAAAGAATATCTTCGAAAAGTCAAAAAGGCTTTACGTGCTCAAGGTGTAAAAGCACATCTTCCCGAAGATGATACGAATCAAAATGCAAGAGGGTTAGAGATATGTGCTCAGAACAGATCCGTCATAGAAGAATCAAACCCTCTTACCATTCTATACAATCAAGCCTCACAGGGAAGTCACTTTGATATGGGAATGGGATTTATTAACTACAAAGATATAGTACCAGTTGGCTATATATACAATGACTCGAGTTTTGTAGGAATGGTGAAAAAGTGGGAGAAAGAAGGACCAGGTTTAAAGAAGGAAAGAAGAGAGGAGGAAAGAGGGAAGGGGGTAAAGTATATAATCTCTGGATTGGATGAATTTTCATCGAAAGAAGAAATTAGAGAGGTTGTGCAGCATGTAGAGAATCTTGAGAAACAGGGATTTAAAGTATACTTCCCCTTTAGGGATGATCCAATGGGCCTATCGAAATATGACCAAAATGTTCTTCATAGAGAAAAGGTTGTAGGTTGTGATAGTGTTGACATATTCTACAAAGAGGACAATCAGGTGTTTTTTGATATGGGTTTAGCTTTTGGTTCATACAAGGAGGCCACTGTTGTAAAGAATGTTGAGTATGATGAAAAGAAATCGTATCCTAGAATGATTGATGAATGGGCAATAGAGGGGCCTGGAATCAATATAGATTAATTTTAAAATAAACAGAGTTATAAATTTAGAGAGAGATTTACTTTTAGAAAAGAAAGGAGAATTTTCTCCTAAAGATAGAGATGAAATAATGGATCAGATTAGAGATAGTCTTGAATTTTTTGTTAATGAGAGGTGTGATTTATTGAAAGAGGAGATTTTAATAATTGAAAATGAAGATATTGAAGAAAGTGCATATATAGTTAGAAATATAAAAGGGCAAAAATATGAAATTGGGTTAACTAGAGAATTATGTCAGGAGGCTGTATGTTTTAGTTCACGGTATCCTAGTGAGATTTTGTATTACAATTCCCGTCATCTAGAAATGGAGGAAGCTCTTGTATACAAATACTCAAATCACCCTAAAATTACATTTAACAATATTTGTCGGGTATTTCCCTCTGTTTTAGATTATTTTAATGATGATAATGGCCAAGAGATTTTAGAGATTATTGAA
>DFBL01000039.1:12488-12857 GCA_002366615.1 Candidatus Dojkabacteria bacterium UBA3081 | reverse complement strand
GTCTAAATCTCTGATGACACTTCTTACACTCAATTACTTCATCAGAAAAACCTTTAACATGTCCAGAAGCTTCCCATACCTTAGGGTGTGTAATTATACTCCCATCAATACCTACAACGTTTTCTCTTCTGTCAACCATATTTTTCCACCAGTATCTTTTAAGGTTGTTTTTCATCTCTACACCTACAGGACCGTAATCATAGAAACCCCCAAAGCCTCCATATATTTCAGAGTTAGGATATATGATTCCTCTCCTTTTAGCTAACGCTGTAATCTTTTGTAAAATGTCTTCTGACATGTATATTCTCTTTAATTTTAATTCCCAATTATACAACATCTCCACAGTTGATGAAATTTCTGCTAATATAT
>DFBL01000039.1:12103-12345 GCA_002366615.1 Candidatus Dojkabacteria bacterium UBA3081 | reverse complement strand
TGTATGTGGTTGTCTAGTGAGAGCCTTGTTTTAGAGGGTATAGTTGACAGGAATGCTGTATATCAGAGGGTATTAACACAGGTAATTCCATATTTCGAGCAAAACTATGGAGGTAAGACTGCAGTTCAAAATCGTGCTGGTAGTTTTGTATATTGGAAAGAGGATTACATTCCCAATTTAAGTAATATATTTGATGATGTATATAGAGCTTTTGTTTCTAAAGAGGATGACTATGTAGAGGT
>DFBL01000039.1:11400-12000 GCA_002366615.1 Candidatus Dojkabacteria bacterium UBA3081 | reverse complement strand
CTAAAGTAGGATATGAGGTGTATGGGGTATTTCCAATTGTAGATAAGGGGGAGGCTCCAATTGCTCCTACAGGCGACTATATGCCCTACTGGATGGCATTCTACTATTCTCCTAAACAAGAGGCTTGGTACGGTCTACACGGCCTAATATGGTGGTATGATGATGATGGTAACAAGGAGTATGAACCAGAGAGTAATATTGGTGTTAGAAGGAGTGGAGGATGTATTAGAATGCTAGTAGAAGATGCAAAATATATATATGATATTTTTGAAAAGGGAGATTTAGTATTAATCCACGAGTAAAGGTTTTTGTTGTGATATAATTCAAGGAGAATATAAATTTGTAATCCATATAAATGGAGGAGTCTTTAAAAAGTAATCTAGTAGGGCAGAGAAAAGTTAGATTGGAGAAGTTAGAAAGGATAAAAAAGTTAGGTATTAATCCTTACCCTGCCAAGTCTAACAGAGATATTAGGATAGGGGATATAAAAGACAATTTTGATAAATACGAGGGTAAGATTCATACTGTTGCAGGACGAATTGTAGCTTGGAGAACCCATGGCAAGTTGATATTTGCTGATATAAAGGATCAAACAGGGGA
>DFBL01000039.1:10807-11367 GCA_002366615.1 Candidatus Dojkabacteria bacterium UBA3081 | reverse complement strand
GATTTAGCAGATTTCATCGAAGTAAGAGGAGAGATTGCTAAGAGTAGAACAGGAGAGATATCTGTAATAGCTAAGGGTATCCGAATTTTAGTAAAATCTCTAAGACCAATACCGAGGAACTTAAAAAACAAAGAGCAGAAGTTTAGAAGAAGGTATCTTGATTTAGTTATTAATCAAGAAAGGTTAGAGCTTTTTGAACGAAAAGCTAAGTTTTGGGAAGTCCAGAGAGAATTTCTTAAGAAGGCTGGCTTTATCGAAGTAGAAGTTCCCATATTAGAAACAGTAACAGGTGGTGCAGATGCTAAACCTTTTATTACCCATCATAATGCANNCATTGATCTGTATCTAAGAATATCTACAGAGCTATATCAAAAGAGATTAATAGGGGGAGGTTTTGAAAAGATATTTACCTTAGGTCCTAACTTTAGAAATGAAGGGATGGATGATGAACATTTACAGGAGTACTACCAACTTGAATGGTATTGGGCATATGCAAATTACAAAGACAATATGGAATTGGTTAAGGAACTTTTCTTGGAGATAGCTAACAAGATATATGG
>DFBL01000039.1:10408-10758 GCA_002366615.1 Candidatus Dojkabacteria bacterium UBA3081 | reverse complement strand
AATGGAAAGAGATAGACTATACGCAAGAAATAAAGAAGGAGTTTGGAATAGATATCTTTAATGATACTGATGAAAAAATGCTTAAGGTATTGAAAAGCTCAAATATTGAAATTGAAGGAGAGGTAAACAGAAACAGAATGATAGATACTATGTGGAAATCGATAAGGGGGAAACTTGCAGGNNCCTGTTTTCTTGATTAATCATCCAACTTTCCTATCTCCATTAGCAAAGGTAAAGGATTCTGATGATAAATTAACAGAAAGGTTCCAAGTAATTATTGCGGGTAGTGAATTAGGAAATGGTTACTCAGAGATAAATGATCCACTAGACCAATTAAAGAGATTTAAGGA
>DFBL01000039.1:0-10346 GCA_002366615.1 Candidatus Dojkabacteria bacterium UBA3081 | reverse complement strand
TGGATATGGTCAGAGTGAGAGAATATTTTGGTTTTTAGAAGATGTCTCAGGTAGAGAAGGAGCCCTATTCCCTCAAATGAAACCAGAGTTAGATAAATATACAAGAAAGATTTACAAAGAGGTATTATCAAAAGTAAAGAAGTAAATGGAATCATTAAAAGATATTCTCTCAAAGCTAAAAGAGAAAAGGAGTGATGATAAACCTCAAAAGGAGCTATTTGATACGGAGGAATTTTCAAAAAAGAATGTTATAATTAATGATAAGCATAAATATATCTCTAAGGAGTATCAGTATTACGGTTTGAGATTAGCAGGTAAACTAGAGGATTCCAAACGAGCTAGTATGTATATTAAATGGGCAAAGGAAAAGAACAGAGGTGTATTAGAACAAGCTTACAGCTTCGCTATTGATTACCCAAATGCAAAGGATAGGAGTCGTATATTTATGTGGAAGGTTAAAGAGATTGAGAGGGAACTTAAGGAGAGGAAGGAGGAGAAGAAGAAGGAGGAGTAGTTTTTAGTTCTGTTTTTTGAGTTTTGTCATTCCCCCACTATCTGTGAAATTACTTGTAATACTTTTTGTGTAGCTTCATCCCCATTTGTAGCTTGTATTTTTGATGCAGCAGCATATTGATGACCACCACCACCCAGAGCTTCTGCAATCTTTGCTACCTCTTGGTATCCTTTTGTACTTCTAAAAGATATTCTCCATTCATTGGAATTTTCAAGATATGGCTTAACAACAAATCCCCAATGAATTCCCTGAATATATCTAATTACTTTATCTCTTACAAACTCTTGAGCATTATTCATTCCCGTTTTACTAATCCCATTACTCTCTATATCCTCCCTATTAATATATGTGTATGCCATATCTCCCTGTATATGTATATTTTGAATATATATTTTTAATGGTAGTAATGTATCCATTGGGAATTTTGTACTCTTGTACTCAAAATTTTCTAAATCTACAGGATATATTCTTCTTAGTTGTGCCATTAGCTCATATGTTTCTGGTTTAGTATTGTCATACAAAAACCTCCCAGTATCATATACAATCCCTACCTGTCCTAGGAAAGCAATCCCTTTTGTTATCTCGAATTTCTTTCCACTTACCTCTTTACAATATTTTAGGACTTGCTCGGTAGCAGAACTCATATTTTCATTTACAACTGAATCGGCTTGCATATTCTTTGTGTCATGGTGATCTACTATTGCGACCTTAGCTTTTGTTAATTGTATTGTGTCATCTTTGGTAGTACACATATCCCAAGTACCTGCATCTACAAGAATTATTAAATCCTCATCTCCTACATTAATAGTTTGTGCAATCTCTATCTCATGCATAAAGGAAATCTTTTGTGTTGGATGGTGTCTTGTTTTAAAAGAGACTGTCTTTTTAGGATATATTGTATTTAAATATTTCTTTAGTATTAAGCCTGCGCAAAAACCATCAAAATCTGGTCCTTTGTGAGTAAGGATCAATATGTTGTTGTTTTTCTCTATTAGCTTCTTTAATTCTTTGTACTCTTTTTTCATATTTTCAGTATATCAGATTTTGTATTGATTACAGAAGATAGAGAGAATATAATGGGGGGAGGGATATAATATTTTAAGAAAAATAGATGATAGATATTAAGAGAATAGTCGAAAACAGGAAAGAGGTAGAGCAAGGTCTAGTAAAGAGAATGGATAGAGAGGAGATGCACTTAGATGAGATTGTAAAACTGTATGAGAGGAAATTAGAATTGATTAAGGAGTACGAATCTAAAAGAGCTCAACAGAATAGTTTCAATGACAAGATGGCTACTACCGCTAAAGATTCAGATGAATTTAGAAAGCTTTTAGAAGAGTTAAAGGGGTTGTCATCTCAAGTAAAGGGAATAGAGAGGGAATTAAATGAGACAGATCAAAAATTGAGTTCACTTCTTGAGGTACTACCAAATATTCCAGATGATGATGTTGTAGGAGGAGAGAAAGAGAACAATGAGGTTGTAAAGACAGTTGGAGAGAGACCGGTATTTGATTTTGAAGCTAAGGATCATGTTCAATTAGGAAGTGAATTACATCTTTTTGATTTTGATAGAGCTACTAAACTTTCTGGTAACAATTTCTCTATGTATACAGGTATGGGAGCAAGATTAGAGTGGGCTTTGTTAAATTACTTCATAGATGAACATATTAAAGATGGATATGAGATGGTACTTCCTCCTCATATTGTGGGTAGAGAGTCTGGATATACTGCAGGGCAACTTCCTAAGTTTGAGGGTGATGTATATTGGCTAAAGGATGAGGATCAGTTTCTAATTCCTACCTCTGAGACATCTCTAACAAATATGTTTAGGGGAGAGATATTGGAAGAGAAAGATCTTCCTAAGAGATATTTTGCATATACTCCCTGTTACAGAAGAGAGGCAGGTAGCTACAGAGCAAATGAAAAGGGTTTGATTCGGGTTCATCAGTTTAACAAGGTTGAAATGTATCAGTTTACTACCAAAGAGAGTTCAGAGGTTGCTTTTGAAGAGTTAGTATCTAAAGCAGAGAAACTTGTACAAGGGTTAGGATTGCATTACAGAGTTAGTAAGTTAGCAGCAGGAGACTGTTCAGCAGCTGCAGCTAAGACATTTGATATTGAGATATGGATACCATCTATTGGTCAGTACTATGAGGTTAGTTCTATTTCTAATGTACGTGATTATCAAGCTAGAAGGGGGGATATGAGGTACAAACCAAAGGAGGGAGAAAAGACAGAATATATGCATACTCTTAATGCTTCAGGTTTAGCTACAAGTAGATTAATGGTAGCTTTAGTAGAAACATATCAACAAAAGGATGGCTCTATACTTATTCCAGATGTTTTAAGAAGATATATTGGGATAGATAAAATAATGGGGGAGTAATATATGAGTTACTTTCTTGGTTTTATACCAAACAAGGAATCTAACTACAAAATACGTAAGGTGATAGGGGATGTAGGTATGATTTTTTCTGATTTAGGGATACCAGTTAGATGGGTTAAGCCTGTTTCATATCATATTACTCTTTTCAATTTTGGTGAAAGCTTTTCTATTCTTCAAAGGTTACTACTTAAAAAAAGAGTATCTAAATTTCAATTTAAAGAATTTGATGTATCTCTTGGGGGTGTTAAGGTTGGGATATCAAGAAAGTACAAGGAGTTAATATATCTGGATATTAATGAGGGAGGGGAAGAATTAAGGGAGTTAGTACTTAGGATTAGAGAGCAGTTTGGGGTTAAGGATGTATCTATGTTTGTTCCTCATCTCACTATTGGGAGAGTTAGTAAGGAACTTTCTAAGGAGGAGTACAGAAATATTGTTAAAGATATTGGAAATATATCTAAGAATTTAAAGGTAGGGGATATTAGGTTTAGAGTAAAAGAGATGTATTTAATACAAAGTAAGGAGGGGGTCTACTCTTTTAAGATGAAGTTTGAGGCTATTTGAAGTATGTCTTCATAGCTATTTATCCATATATTACTCTTGTTTCTCTTAAACCATGTTCTTTGTCTTTTAATATATGAAATACTATTTCTATATATCTTTTCTTTTACCTCATCTAAAGATATTTTGTTTTCGAAATACTCTCTAAACTCTATATATCCAATACTGTTCATTCCCCTATCTTCATATGTATATCCTTTTTCTAAAAGAGATATATTCTCTTTTAGTAAACCCTCTTTAAACATCCTTTCTATTCTCTCTCTAACTCTTTTTTGTAGAGTATCTTTTGGTATATCAACAACAAAGTAGATATGATCTAAAGGTTCCCCTTTTATTTCATTTACACCTTTTCTTTGTATTGCTCTAATTAATCTATGTTTGTTTTTCCTATCACTTAGATTCATATCAGGGAGATACCCCTTAGCAAGAATTTGGAGTTGCTCTACACTTTTGTCATTTAGATTCTCATTTTCTTTTGTATTATTTTTAGTTAGATGATAGTTAAAAACAATACTGTCTATATACAAACCAGTACCTCCTACCAGTATTGGGATACCCTCTGTTTTAGTTAGTACCTCTTGCACACATTGTTGATAGTCATAGAGAGTGAAGTTTGTTTTAGGGTCTATAAAGTCATAGAGGTAGTGTTTAATATTGTCGATGGTATATATGTTTCCCTCTATCTCTTTTTCGAAATTAGGTTTTGCTGTTCCAATATTTAACTGTTTGTACAGCTGTCTTGAATCCCCATTTATTATGTAACCATTAATTTCTTTGGCAAGATTTAATGCAATGTCTGACTTGCCTGATGCGGTAGGACCTGCAATTACAATTATTTTTTTAGGATACTCAATCATTTAAGAATATATTTTGAGAGCCAGTATGTAAACCAAATGGAAAGGAGTGTAGAGAGGATAGAGATTGAGATGACTAATTTTGTTTGTACAGAGGTGAAAAGCATTATACTTGCACCTAGTAATACTAAAAATACAGTCTGTTTTATACTATCACTTAGGTACTCTTTTCTAATACTTTTAATTTTAAATCCTTTTGC
The DNA here is from genome assembly GCA_002366615.1 of Candidatus Dojkabacteria bacterium UBA3081. Taxonomy (GTDB): domain Bacteria; phylum Patescibacteriota; class Dojkabacteria; order SC72; family SC72; genus UBA3081. The sequence continues at coordinate 5,831 of DFBL01000039.1, read as the reverse complement.
ATCTTTTCTAGATATGTAAAAACCAACTAGGATTCCGATATTAGATGCTAAAAGTATGTAGGTTATTATTGGTATTATTCTAAATACCTCTGTTATCTCTATTTTAAGTAATATATGAACAAGAAATATACCAATGATATTTAAAAGGGAGGCTACTACGTAAGCTACTGTTGAAAGAAGAAGCATCTTTCTATTTTTTGTAACTAGGTATATTGTAAGAAGTATTATCACAAATATACTTAAAAGTAGTGATAGTTCTGTATATATTTCATACCTACTCCAATTTTGTAAAAGGTTATTTAGTAGTGTCATATTTTTAGAGATTTTCTAATATTAGCAATGTACCAAACACAAAAGGAGAGAGATATATTTGCTACTATCATTAGTGTTAGTAGATCAAATGCAAATATTTTGACATATCCACTACCTAGTAATGAGCATATTGAAGCTATTAATGCTATTAATACTGTTACTACTATTCTTGATTCAGTATTTTCTGTAATTATCCTTATTAGTGCTATTAGCGTAATTATTAGTATTGAGAGTAGGAAAATATCTACATGGGTTTCAGTAATTTTTAGATACGCTATCCATGCAGATACAGTTATTACGGTTGATAGTCCTGACTTGATTAAGGTCTCTTTAGGAGTTTTTTCTACTAAAAGAAGATATGCATATATTAGGACAACAGTTATTAATATCCCCTCTGTTAGTTTAATGTAGTTGGTTTGTGCTATATCAGGTGTTTTAGATATTTCATTGGTAGTATTGTAATTAAGAGGGATTACTCCTGAGTTGTACAAGATATTTATCATATATGCTTGCTCTTTGTCCTGTGCAGATACAGAAGCTGCAAAGAGACTTTGATCTGTAGGTATCTGTACAGGTGTAACAAAGCCATCAATAGATGTCCCAACAGTTTCCCCAGCGTTATCTTGAACAAACTTCTCCCATTCATTTTTTCCTGGCCAAGTCTTAAAGAGAGCAAAGTAGGAGTATTCATTTGATGAATTCTTTAACTTTGTTATATGTATATTTCTAAATTCGTCTCTTGTAAATGCTGTCTTATTGTAATTTTCTTCTAAGTATGGGGCTAAGAAGTCCTCTTGGTCTTCATAGTTAAAATCATCTTTACGGGTAACAATGGTTAGGAGAAAAGGGGATTTAATTAAGGTATCTACAATATCTGTTGATTTGGATGTTTGTACAGATACTCTAATAGAGTGAATACCATCCTGTTCATAGTTTGAAATGGAGCTTTCTTCTACTCCGAATAGTCTTAATCTTTTTTGTATTATTGATTTAGTTTTTTCAATATCTTTTTGTATTTCCTTACTATCCTCAGTTTCTAGTTGTAGTTCATACTCCTTGGACCAGTAGAGATCTTTTTTGTTAACTAAGTCATATGCAACAGAAGAGGAGAGTCTTTCTGTTAAGGGTAGTGCTATTAATACTGTTGCTAGGATAGCGGCACTTATTATTATTAAGAAGAGGTATCTAAAAAGGCCATTGAGGGATTTCTGTTTAATCTTTATCTTTTTGAATTTGAGCTTTTTCATTTCTATTACAGCAAATCTGAGTCTCTCCCTATTAGTATGATTTTATCTTTTTGTAGTGCATTCATTAAGATTGGGTCTTTCTTCTTTTTACCAAATTGGAAATCTTCTACCTTCATAGCTGCATATTTAATAGGTCTTTCTAATTCTTTCTCTAATGTCCTTACAGCAGAGGATAGCTCTCTCATTTTCATAGTACCGATAAAGAGTATATCTATATCGTTATTATTTTCATATTTTTTCTTTAAAAAAGCCTCTGTAAGAAGTACTAACTTAATTCCTTCTACTGGATTAAGTTTTTCATAGAGTAGTTTACCTGTATCAGATTCTTTAAAAAACATAGATCTTAAATCAAGTACAATTGGATAGCTCTTATCTATCTTGTACATAATTTTGTTACCATCTTTTGAGGTTGTTAGTAGACCAGCGTCTTTCAGGTTAAGGAGTTCTCTTCGTATTGCGTTTATTTCCTCTCCCAATTCTCTTACCAAGCCTCTTGTATGGTAGGCCTGATTTATATCCTCCATATACTTGTTAAGGACTCGGATTCTTACTTTTGATATGAATAGATTCTTTAGCATTTTTCTTTCCCCAGTTTTTTAACATATTAAATAGGTCTTTAAGACCATGGGGCAAATTTATTGCTCAATTATAGCAAATTTTCCTAAAGAAGGAGATATTACAGTAATCCAAATTCTTCCTCTGTTAAATTGTATTTCATTATCTTCACTATCATAGAACATAGTTCGGTCTGTTCTAGAAGCTTTTTCCCATTCTCCTGTTGTAATTTTACCATCAATTAGATATGTAGCTTTTCCATTTCCAATTGTTTTAACTATTATTCTTCCTTTATTATCATATGCTGAGGTTATTGCAGTTTCTTGAATAACTATATTTTTGGTATATACCTGAGCATTAGTTTCTTGATCAATATCATTTCTGTTTCCTGTTTGTTTGAAGTAAGAGTTTGTTTTACTGTCATATGTCCATGTGGTATCGTAAAGGCCAGAATTAGGTAATGATTTGTGAAAGGCAATCTTAACTTTGGTTCTCTCTCCTCTATCTTGTGTGTCGGTATCTGGCTTAAATTGCCAAGTATCAATATCGGGTATACTATCCCAATTTTTCTTTTCTGCATACTCCCAAGCATTTGTTATTGATGAGTATTCATTGTGAGGAGCATATCTAGTTCCGTCATTCCATCTCCATGCCCCTATGGTTGCAATATTTTTAATATCGTATGTATATATATTCCCACAAGCATTTGTTCTTACATCAGTTGTTTTTGCACAGCCGTCATATATGTATAGGGGATCATATGGGCTTAACCATTCCAGGTAGTACTGTCTTGCACTTCTAATAGGGCCGACCTTTTTAGGAGCTTCACTCCAAAATATTCCCATGTATCTAGTTATTCCAGATTCTACTAATACTTCATATATAATATCTGCACTGTTTAATCCTGATTGTGGTCTAGCTTCCGCATGGTTATTTATCATTACTGCAACAGGTCTTTTGGTGTTTAACTCTTTCATTTCTGTTTTAGTAAAAAGTAGTCCATTTAGAGGGCTTACTTCTGTTTTAGGTTCTGTTGGTTGAATGGTATTAAGGATTGTAAACTGTTGATAGGAAGGAGCAGAGAGTAAATATCCACTTTTTATATTGATTACCTCTGAGGGTTTCTTGTACGGTTTTACCTTGTAAATACCAAAGTAGTAAAAGGAGAGTATACCTAGAACAAGAGCTAAAGAGATTCCTGATATTATCAACCATTTCTTTTTTACTTTAGGTTTTTTTTCTTCCTTTACTGTTATTTCTTTTCCATTTACATCCTCAATTTTAATCTCATCTATTTCTTTCTCTACTACCTTTTCATCTTTGACAGGTATATCTTTNNTTTTCTTTTTTGTCAGATATATTTATCTCTTTGGGCATATTTTTTAATGTTTAAAGTATGTATATATAATTTAGCATTTTAAGCTATACATGTTAATCCTTTCTAACCCTTTTTAGGTATGTTAAGATATTAATACTAAATTTAGTTTTAGTAATATGAAAAAGAAGATAGGGATATACCTTTTGGTAATAGCTCTTAGTACATTACTTCTTTCAGGGTGTACAAAGAAAGAAGAAGTAGAAGAGGTAGAGGATTCTCAGGAGGTTTCTGAAGAGGTACAGGAGGATGAGCAAGAAAATGAGGATGTACAAGAGGATGAAGATTTGGGATATATTTCTAATCCCGATGATTTTACTAATGAGAAAAAGAGTCTAGGAGAAAGTAGCGAAATTGAGTATACAATCTCTAGTATTGAAGATAGCAAGGCGGATGGTTATCATGAATTTCTGTTTGAGATTGTTTCAAATACAACAGAAGATTTTGCGATACCTCTTTTTGTAGTAGAGCCATTACTTCAGAAAGGTGTACTCAGAGTTACACTTACTAATATATTTGATGATAGTACGGGGATTACACATGAGAAGGGTATTGAGGTTGATGCTGGAGCAATTACTGGTTTGTACAGGATGGTTACTTCTTTGGAAAATACTAGGCTTTACGATATTGGAATCTTAACTAACAATGCTTTTAATTTAGAATTGGTAGAAGAAGAGGAGAGGAGATGGGTGTTTTCGGTTAAGGTTGCATACGATGGAGATTACTCAGCACCTACTGTTGATTACGGCTCAGAGGAATTTTCTTCTGAGGGTCAGACAATAGAGGGGATGACATCGGGAGATGGTTCTAAAATTTTAACATACTCATACAGTATGTCTGGGGGTATTGTTAAATTCATTTGGTCTGTTGCTAGTGGAGCATCTAATCCAATTCCATCTGTACAAGCTGATTACAATACAGAGGGTATGTTAGAGGTAGTATTTCCATCATTGGAGACAGATAGAGTTTCAGGTTGGGGTAGCTCAATATCTTTACCAGGTGGTGTTACTGTTCTTGTGAGTAGAACAGGAGGGTCTTCTACATACAAGTTTGGAGGTATTAGTGGAATGAAGGACTTCAAATTAAGTGCTATGCAGAGTCCTAATCAGGTAGTAGTTGAGATAAAGTTGTAGAGATATGATAGAGAGAGAAAGAGTGATTCAACTTCTAGATAAATATATTAAAACAGAGTGGTTAAGACTTCATATGAGGGAGAGTGAAGCTATTATGAGGGCTTTGGCTGAAGAGTTAGGTGAGGATGAACAGCTATGGGGACTTTCTGGATTACTTCATGATATTGATTATGACTGGGTAGACAAAGATCCTAAAAGGCATGTTATTGAATTTGACAAGATAATGGAGATGGAGGGATTGAGGATTGGTGAAGATATTCCACAGGAGATGTATCATGCAATCAAGGCTCACTATGAGGAGCATCCTGATATCAAACAGAAGAGAGAATCTAGATTGGATTTTGCCCTTAGTGCTAGTGAAACCTTAAGTGGTTTTTTGGTTGCTTGTGCATTAGTACAACCAGATAAAAAGATTAGTAGTGTTGGTGTAAATAGTGTAATGAAGAAATTTAAAAAGAAGGATTTTGCTAAGGCTGTTAACAGAGAATTGATATATGATATTGAAAAGACAGGAATATCATTAGAAAGATTTATAGAGATAGCATTGGGGAGTATGAATGAGATTAGTAATGAAATAGGGTTATAGGAGATATATAATTTTATTAAGTAATTCTAATGAAGAAGAAAGAAAAGATATTGGTTTACTCACTTGTTATAGTAATTCTCTTTGAAATGGTATTTATAACCTATCTTTTGTTAGATAGTCCTAGTGAAGAGGAGATAATCAATACCGAAAGAGAGGAGGAGGTTGAAGATGAGAATAAAGAAGAGGAAGGGGAGGAGGAAGAAGAAACAGGGGAGGCAGATATTGAAACAGAGTCGGAGTATAAATATTCGTATATAGCTGAGTCAGTAGTTTATGAGTCAGATACAGCCAATTATGGTGGGTATAGAGTGTGTGATGACGATTTATCTACATGTACTGTGTATGGTGTTAGTTATGAATATATTGCAAGGGGTGTTCTTGGTGGAGAGTACAGGGTATCTTTCAATAGCTATGAATGCCAAGGTGCTGCAGCAGGGACAACATATTGTATTGTTATCGGGGAAGCAGAGGTGTTAAGTTTAGTTAAATACTAATTCTCTTTGTTATAAATATAAGAAATTTAGTATAATACTTCCTACGGGGTGTAGTTCAGATGGCTAGAACGCTTGCATGGGGTGCAAGAGGTCGCTCGTTCGAGTCGAGTCACCCCGACCATCCTCACC
>DFBL01000017.1:5912-7546 GCA_002366615.1 Candidatus Dojkabacteria bacterium UBA3081 | reverse complement strand
ACTTCATATGCTAAAAGTTTTTTTAATTCCATGGGGTTTTTACCTTCGGCTAGTTGTTTTTCGATCTCATGGACTTGTTCTAATTCATAGCTAGTGAGAATTTCGAAACCTACTGGAATCAATCTGTCATCAAAAGCCATTATTTTCCCATATATGTCATTTGGAGTGTCATTTAGTTTAATCATATTGCCTTCTGTTTTACCCATTTTAGAGCCATCACTTGTTTCAAGGAGTTTGCCTGCTAAGACAATTTTTTCTTTTCCTAACCTATTCATTATTAAATCCCTTCCTGCAAGCATATTGAAGAGTTGATCATTTCCCCCTACTTCTACATCTATATCCATCATTACACAATCATATCCTTGCATTAATGGGTAGAGGAATTCGTGTAAATATATTGGTTTGTCTTCCTTTAATCGTTTCTGAAACATATTTCTTTTAAGCATTTGTTGAACTGTAAATACGGATGCTATATCAATTATTTCTCCAAAATCTAATGATTCTAACCATTGGCTATTGTAGACAACTTTAACAGGATTTTGTTTGTTAAAGATATCTATTATGTTAGAGGCTTGTTGGACATATATCTTCATATTGTCTTCAACTTGTTCTTTGGTAAGTTTCACTCTTGCAGATGTTTTATCTGAAGGATCCCCTATTCTTGCTGTAAAGTCTCCTATTAGAAAATATACTTGGTGTCCTAGTTTTCTAAAGTCTTCTAGTTTTCTCATACCTACGGTATGTCCAATATGAAGGGTTGGTGCAGTTGGATCAAATCCTTGATAGATATTGATTCGTTTTCCACTAAGTAGTAATTCTTTCAATGCATCAGTAGATGGGAGTATCTGCTCTACTCCTTTTTGCAATATTCTGTTTATTATTGTGTTGTCTTTGAGTGCTTCCATTTCTTTCGTATTATATATTCTATACTATCATTTTACAAAGCTATTTAATATATTTCCTGTTTTTTAATTTGTCAGGTAAGCACTGTTGGTCTGATTTTTTACTTTCTAAATCATGATCATATTCATACCCTTTACTGTAGTTTAGATCTTTCATTAGTTTAGTCGGAGCATTTCGGATATGTAGTGGAACAGGAAGATTTCCGTACTCTTCAACATCTCTTTTTACATTCAACTCTGCCATATATGCACTGTTGTTCTTTGGTGCTTTTGAAAGATATATTGCAAGTTGAATTAGAAATATTTCACACTCTGGCATACCAATCTTTTGACATGCTTCATATACATTGTTAGCTAGTATTAAAGCATTGGGGTCAGAATTCCCGATATCTTCACTTGCAAATCGAATCATTCTTCTAGCAAGATATAGAGGATCTTCTCCCGCACTTAGCATTCTGCCTACCCAATACACTGCACCGTCAGGATTGCTAGATCTCATTGATTTATGTATGGCAGAGATTATATTGTAGTGCTCATCTCCGTCCCTATCATAGTAAAGGGGTTTTTGTACTACCTCCTTTATCTCTTTTTCTGAAATTATTAGCCTATCCTTCTTTTTTGGATTAGCTTCGGACAGAGTAATTGCCATTTCTAATATATTTAATGCCGATCTAATATCTCCATTAGACAGTTCAGCAATTAAATCTAGAATTTTTTTTGTAATTTTGTAAT
>DFBL01000017.1:0-5874 GCA_002366615.1 Candidatus Dojkabacteria bacterium UBA3081 | reverse complement strand
CCTATTAATGTAATTATTCCTTTCTCTACATATGGAAGCAGAGTATCCTGTTGTGCTTTGTTCCACCTGTGTATTTCATCCAAAAAGAGCATTGTTTTTTTGTTGTAGTGCTGATTGGTTTTTGCTATCTTTAAAATCTTTCTTAAATCTGCCTTTCCGCTATTCACGGCCTGCATTTTGTAAAAATCGTAATACAAACTAAGTGAGATTATATATGCTAGGGTTGTTTTACCCGTTCCTGGTGGTCCCCAGAAAATCATGGAGGGTACTTTACCTAGTTTAAGAAATTTTCTAATTGGACCGTCTGGACCCACTAAGTGTTGTTGTCCAACAAAATCGTCTATCTTTGAAGGTCTGTATTTTGATGCTAAGGGTTCATATACCATGGTGTATACCATTATACATCCCTAACACTAGTAGGTATACTTGTATAGTATACTGTCTTCTACTTTTGTTTCTTTTCCCTTTTTATCCGGTAGTTTGGTTTTGTATGAGAAGACTACTGCTCCTTCTTTTAATTCCTCTTTGAATTTCTCTTGGAGATTGGAAAGGATTGCTTCTGGTAAGGCACAATATATTACATCAAAATCACTAAGGCTTACATTAAAAAAGCTTTCTTCTCTAAATTGGATTTTTGAATTAAATGTAGCAAGGCATAGCTTTGCAAGTTTTTGAATTATCAACAGTAATGGGCTAATTTCATATCCAACACAGCTACATTTGTATCTTCTGTGAACTGCAAATACCATTCTTCCGTCTCCACTTCCCAAGTCTACAAACTTTTGCTCTTTTTTAAGATTAAATTTTTCTACAATCTTCTTCATAGCTTTTTTTGAGGTAGAGTAGAAAGGATTAACGAAATTAAGTATCATAGATACTAGGTATGCCACAAAGAGCAATATCACTAAAAGAGATATTGCAAGTGCTAAACCGTTTGGCATATGAGATAATTAAAAATAATTAAAGTATATATGTATATGATAGACGGAATTTTACTTGTAGACAAGGAGGTAAATATTACATCGTATGATGTAATTAGGAGGGTTAAGAAAGCCCTTGATGGTAAAGAGAAAATTGGGCATAGTGGGACACTAGACCCATTTGCTAGTGGTCTTTTAATTTTGCTTTTTGGTAAGGCTACAAAACTTATGTCTACCTTTCTTAGTTATGAAAAGGTATATGATGCAACTGCTAAGTTTGGTATCACAACAGATACACAAGATATTACTGGAGAAGTTGTTAAGGAGGACAAGAGCTCAATGATTCCCAAAAAAGAGGATATCCGAGAGCTAGTTGAAAAGAAATTTCTTGGAGATATTGAGCAAATTCCTCCAATGTATTCAGCAAAAAGAGTTAATGGAGAAAGAGCATACAAATTAGCACGAAAGGGACAGGTTATTAAACTTAAGCCAAAGAAGATACATATATCTCAATTTGAAATATATGAGTATGAGTATCCTGTATTTAAATCAAAGATTGAGTGTTCCTCTGGAACTTACATTAGGACATTAATTCATGATTTAGGCATATCCCTTGGGACATATGCGACGACAACTGATCTTAGACGGGTGTCTATTGGGGGGTTTAATATTAAAGAGTCTATTAAAAGTGAGCAGTTAATGAAAATGGGTAGAGAGGATATTATGAGAAGAGTTATTAATTTGTAATATATATTGTATGAACAAGGGAAAGATGTATATAGTGGGGACTCCAATTGGTAATTTAGGAGATATTACATACAGAGCGGTTGAGATACTAAAATCTTGTGCATTTGTTTTAGCAGAAGATACTAGAGAGAGTGTAAAACTTTTCAAAAAATATGATATCAAAACACAATTAATATCATACAGGGATCAAAACCATATAAAAATGATTGGTAAAATTAAGGAGAAATTAGATATGGGATTAAATCTCTCATTGATTTCAGATAGTGGGACACCATTGATAAGTGATCCTGGATTTAAGTTGGTAAAGGAGCTTAGGGAGCAAGGATATATTATAGAGAGTGTACCAGGTCCTTCAGCTTTGATATCTGCTTTATCTATTAGTAGTCTTCCTACAGACAGGTTCATATTTCTAGGTTTTTTACCCAAATCTACTAAAAAAAGAAAGGAGATATTAAAAAAGTATTTTGAATTAGGTAATACCGTTATTGTATATGAATCACCAAAAAGGGTATTAGATTTATTGAATTTAATACAGGATTGTACATATGAAAATAGTGTGGCTTTAGCAAAAGATTTAACAAAAATGAGAGAGGAGGTCTTACTTGGTGATGCAACAGAGCTTATATCTCTTTTAAAAGAAAGGGATTTTGATATGCATCCTCATGGGGAGTTTGTTGTACTAATATCCCCTACTTTGAAAAAAGAGTAAGGTAGTTTTGATCTGATATCTCTTCTAATCTTTGATATGATATTCCCTTTATATCTGCAGCAGTCTTTATTATTTCTTTAATTAGAGCTGGTCTTCCGTATCTTTTTTGTGCTTTTTTGTTTTTTCTAACACTTTGAGTTGGTAAGTATGGACCATCTGTTTCAAAAAGGATTCTTTCTAAGGGAGTCTTTTTAAGTATCTCTCTTACATTATCTCCACTAGGATATGTAATTATTGCATTAAACCCAACATACATACCCATATCTAAGATTTTTTGTAGCATATTTAAACTACCCGTATAGCTATGGAATGAACTCCTAATTGTTCCTTTGCCCTCTTTTGCTATGATTGAGAGAGCATCTGCTGTACATGAATTATCTCCATTTTGGCTTCTTGAATGAATACTCATTGGGATATTGTTTTCCATTGCTAGTTGGCAAAGTTTTCTAAAAGCTCTTTTTTGGACCTCTTTTAATTGTTCGGTCTGCTCTTTATCAAATTGGAAGTATTCATACATCCCAAAGTAATCTAAACCACACTCCCCTATAGCACTAATATGTTCTTTGTTACTTCTGAAAAAATCTTCATAAAGATCTATCTGCTTTTGTGCATATTTAAAGAGATCTATATCTTTTAGATTGTTCTTCTCTAAAGAGTCTTCAAACCTAGAGGGATGTAAACCAAGTCCTAAGTCTAGAACATTTGAGTATTTTTTGTTTAAATTTTTGACCATATCAATGGTCTCTTGATAATCAGAGATATTTGTTGTCTGAGCTAGGATTTTTTTACCATTTAAAGATATGAATTGTTCAATATCACTTTGAATATTTTCTCTCAAAGGACTCATCGCTATATGTACATGTGAATCGTGCATGATAGTATTTTAGCATACAAAATGAGGTATAATTTGAGCTGCACATTTTTTGATACTTAATATGATAGAATAGGAATGTTATGAAAGGTAAGTGGTATGTTAATTGGCTTGTTGTTATTACTCTTGTTTTACTTTTTTCCTCATTGGGGACTTTTGCACTATCCCTTAGGGATACAATAGGTATAAAGAAGTGTGCATATGGAGATAATCTTAATGAAAATTGTATCTGTAATAGTAAAGGAGAGGTGATATGTGAAGATGAAGCTTTAGAGAGTGTTACCTCCAGTGAATTTTCCTCTTCTAAGATGATTAACACATATGATTTTTTAAGCTTTTTTGATGTTAATTCATCTAACAAGAGTGTTAAATTTGTTAACATATCCCTTCTTAATAGCAATTTAAATGTTACATTGGAATTGGCAAGCTACTGTAATCAACAAGGAGAACCAGCTAAACAGGCAGGTTTTTACAAGGTTGAAAAGGATAGATTAACTTTAACCACGGCTACCAATTTGATTGATGAATCATTTAACAGGGCGTGTATAGTTGAGAGTATGTATTGCATAAAGGAGTTTGATATTGAATTAGGAGATTTTTTTGAGATAGTGTATCAAGATGAATTTGGTTCGATATATCCAGCAAACAATTGTGTATATGATCAATTCTTAAGAAATGATGGGGATGTATATAACTCAGTAGATGGTTGCTATATATGTCACTGTACAGATGGAGAAAATATATGTGAAGAACAGGACTCCTGTTTATAGTAATCCTAGATATATTCCCAATATACAGCCAAAGAGGGTAAATAGCCAAAACCTCATAGTTATCTTGTACTGTGGCCAACCTACTGCTTGGAAGTGGTGATGTATGGGTGCTATCTTAAATACTCTTTTTTTAAAAAACTTCATACTAATTATTTGTATAGCACTTGATGCCATAATCATCCAGGTTATTGAAGACATTAAAAAGTATGGTAAAAGATTGTCTGTTACTAGGCCGATAAAAAATATTGAAAAGGCTAAGGGCATAGCACCTGGTCCTCCATTCCAAAATCTTGCTGGTGGAATATTAAAATAAAGGTCTACTATCAAGACTCCTAAGACTATTGCTAGAAAGGGAAGGAAATTGTACTGACCTTGAACTAGCAGTAGTGCAGACATTGAGCATGTAATTATAATAAAGATACCTACCATTAAACCATCCAAGCCATCTGTTAATTCTCCGGAGTATATTGCGAACTGTCCAATTATTCCTGCTAATACTAATATTGCAGGACTCACTGATAGGGAAATAGTATTCGTAAGAGTTAAGGTATTAAAGGTTCCTGTTGTATAGAGGAGATACATAACAAGGGCATTTAAAACAATAGCTATACAAAGTTTTACTAATCTCCATTCGAAGGTTTCTTGGAATGCTTTTATCTTAGCATTATTTTTAAACCCATTAGTAAATATTACTACATCAATAAATCCCCAGAAACCAAAAAGGACAAACCCAATCAGCAACACTTTTAAGGCAGGAGACATAGGAACAAAAATATATGTAATTATTGGGACAACGATCCAAATTAAAACTCCTCCCATATTCGGAGTCCCATTGGTTTGTGTTGTTTTCATAATTCTCAGGAATATGGAGTTAGTTCCACTTCCGGAGCCTAATTTTGTCTTTTTAAGACCACTAACTTGGTTCAATCTATATAGTAACCATATCATTATAGGAGCAAAAAGTATTGATACTAGAGTTGATATTAGTAAGTAGTTAAGACTCTCTTTTATTATTTCTTGCATATATGTTGTTTACAAAGTTATTACTAATTATCTCAGTTTCTTCTAGTTATTTCTAGGTCATTAGCCACAGCCAAAAAGATCTTAGTCCAAAGTGGTACAACAGTGTTAGCAGCATACGGATTGTTCTTTGGTTCTTCTAGCCTTATTAACATTATCATTTTTGCATTATCTGCAGGAGCAAATCCAACAAATGTAGTTATTGTTTTGTTCTCTTCATACCCAGGGCCATCTTTTTTAATTACTTGAGCAGTACCTGTTTTTCCAGCCACATTATAGTTTTGTAATTGATCTCTATATATTTGATTAATACCTCCATCCTCAATAACATGTGTCATCATCTCGGCTACATTATTTGCAGTTTCTTTTGAGATAGGCTCTGTTAGTATTTGAGGTTCAAATGTTATTGTTTCTTTCTCATCAGAAATAGAAGAGATTATATATGGGCGCATTCTCTTCCCATCGTTTGCTATAGTACTAATTCCTGAAAGAACTTGTAATGGGGTGGCTGCTATACCTTGTCCATATGAAGCTGTAATTGTATCTAATCTCGTCCATTGGGCATCTGATTTAATGTAGCTATTACTCTCTTCTTGCAAGCCTATTCCAATGAAGCTTCCAATTCCAAACTCTTTAAGCCTTTTATAAAATTCATTGAAATTAATTTCTAAGGCTGTTGTAGCTATACATGGGTTGTTTGAATTTTTTAACATGTCCGCTAAATTTTGTAACCCATCTGGTCTCCTATCCCATTGATAAATCTTTCTTCCTTTTAAGTCTTCATATCCTGTTGCTTCATAGAGATCTAAATATCCAGTTTTGTCATTACAGGTATAG
>DFBL01000058.1 GCA_002366615.1 Candidatus Dojkabacteria bacterium UBA3081 | reverse complement strand
AACATTACTACAATAGAGGACCCTGTTGAATACAGTATTGATGGTGTAAACCATATCCAAATAAATACAAAAGGAGATCTAACCTTCGCTACTGGTCTTAGATCAATACTAAGACAAGACCCAAACATTATCATGGTAGGAGAGATTAGGGATAAGGAAACAGCAAGAATTACGGTCAACTCTGCATTAACTGGACACTTAGTTCTTTCTACTTTACACGCAAATGATTCGGTTAGCACTGTTCCTAGATTAATCGATATGGGAATCGAACCCTTTCTTGTTGCATCTACAGTAAATATAATAGTTACTCAAAGGTTAGCAAGAAGACTATGTAGCCATTGTAAAAAAGAGTATACCTTAAGTAAAAACAAAGAAGTAAACGAACTTCTGAAATTACGACCAGATATTAAAAAACCCTTGGGAAATACACCCAAACTCTATGAAGCCGTTGGTTGCCAAGAGTGTCATAATACGGGTTATTCAGGAAGAATTGGAATCTATGAAGTCCTCCCTATGACAAAAAATATTAGAGATATTATAATAGAAAATCCAAATTCGGATAGCCTACTAGCTGTAGCTAAGAAAGATGGGTTCAAACTAATGGTAGAGGATGGTATAAAGAAATTAAAAAGGGGAGATATAGATATTAAAGAGCTAATCAAAGTAATAGCAATAAAAGACTAGATATGTCAAAAAAACTATCAAAGGAAGAATTAAGAGCAAAAGAATTAAAGAAATTGCAAAGAATTTCTATCTCTATGTCTAACCTTTTAATATCTATTAAATCCCTTGCAGCATTACTTAAAGCAAGTATTCCCCTATCAGATACTATTAAAACTATCTCAGAACAATCAAGTGATCCAAACTTAAACAAAATATATGCATTCATCTCACAAGAGATAGATAAAGGTTCAACAGTAGCAGAAGCAATGAGACTTTTTCCAAAGGTATTTCCTGGAACAGTATCCTCTGTAGTAGAAGCTGGAGAAAAAGGTGGCTCTTTAGAAAAGAATCTCATATTTATAGCAGAGACATTAAAAAAAGAGTGGGAATTGAAAAAGAAACTAAAAGGAGCTGTAATATATCCAATAATTATAATCTCTCTTACTCTTACCGAATTTGTCGGAATGATCTTTATTGTTCTCCCTAAACTAGAAACCCTCTTCAACTCCTTTCCCAATATCCCCCCTTTAACCCTGTTCATAATGAAAACAGCACTCACAATTAGAACAAATTGGCTACCCATACTTTTAGTAATTCTTGTAATAGTGGCCTGTCTAATTGTTTTTTTGAAAACAAAACTAGGAAAGATGTTTACAGGATGGTTAGCACTGAATTTCCCAATACTTAAAAACCTCTTTAAAAGTAATATCCTCTCTACTTTCTCCAGAACTCTTAGTGTTCTTTTAGCAAGTGGAATACCTCTATCAAAATCTATGACTATTGCTTCAACAACAATGAGTAACTACCTCTATGCAAAAGTGTTAGCAGGAGTAAAAAATGGCTTAGAACAGGGAAAAGACCTCTCTGTTTCCCTCTCATTATATCCTAACTATTTCAACAATTCATATGTAAAAATGGTAGATGTAGGAGAAGTTAGTGGTACACTTGAAGACAACCTAATGTATTTGCACGAATATTACTCTGAAGAGGTAACTGAAATGAGTAATAACATAGTTACATTTGTTGAGCCCCTACTCCTTATCCTTGTAGGTGCAATAATTGGGCTTTTGGGTGTTACAATACTAATGCCAATTTATCAACTAATGGGAACTATAAATGGTTAAGAAAAGATATAAATACAAATTAGATGGTTTCTCCCTTTTTGAAATTTTAGTCACAATGGCTATCCTTATGATGCTATCCTTCCTTGTATTCCCAGTCACTATCCAAAAAGCTCAAGAGACAAAATTGGAAGGATACGCTTCTCAAATTGTTACAGATATATACTATCAGCAACAGAGAGCTTTTCAAAAGAACCTAAAAGGAGGAGTTGCCTTAGGTGTTAATACCTACACTCTTTTTGATGGAGAAAGTCTTGCAACTGCAACAGAGACAGATTTAAAAAAATATCCTAGTAATATTAGAATAGCCTCAATATCCCTATCTGGAACAAATGAAATTGTATTTCAAAATGGAGAATTCAAACCTTTGTCATATGGATACTTTGAAATAAATGACTCAATGAATTACATAAGAGTATATATAAATGGGGAAGGGCTAATATGGTATGAAAAAATATAAAAACAACTTAAAAGGATATAGTTTAGCTGAGTTAGTTTTAGCAATTGGGATATTTGCAGCAATATCCTCAATGCTTGTCCTTTTAGTAGTTGATGCTACTAGAACATTAGAAAATACTAGAGATAGAGCCAAAGCATCTCAATTAACTCAGAATATATATTCTTCTTTAAAGCTAATAAAAAGTAAAACTTGGTATGAACTAGCTATACATACAAATGATGGACCAAAGCATGTAGAGTATATATCAGGAGAGTATGTAATATTGGATGGAGAGATATCACAAGAAGAATTAACATACTCTTTTACAATTAATGAGGTACAAAGAGATATTAATAGGCAACTGGTAGATATTGGAGGAACAACAGATCCCCATACTAGATTGATAAATATAATTGTATCTTGGGTTGATAGGATAGGAAAGGTTCATACAATTAATCCTAAGATGTATGTAAATGATTGGAATACTAACTCTATTACTTGGACTACTCAGCTAGAGTTTGATACAGGAATCTTTACTGATACAATGTCTATAAATGAAGAGGGTGGAGAGGTAAGCCTACAAACTATGTTGTACTCTGATTGGTGTAACCCTAGCCCTCCAAATCCTGAAAACAACTATGAACTCCCTGGTAACGGTGTACCAAAAACCATATCAACCTTTAATGATACTGTCATAATGGGTAGTGGAGATAATGCCTCAGGGGACCCCTTTATAAAGGTTTTAGCAACCGAAAATCTTGATACAAATATGCCCGTTGTTTCAGACCAACAGTTTTTTGAAACTACATATAAAACAAATGATATCTTCCTCCTCGATGACACTACCGCATTACTTGGAACAGACACAAATAATTCAGAGGTTCTAATTCTGGAGCTTAACTCCAGTATCAATCAAATAGGATATTTTGATATCCCTACAAACACTGATGCTAATGCAATATCTGGATATGAAGATAGAGGTTTCGTGACAGCAGGAAACAGTTTAATTTCCTTTGATATAGCAACTATATTAGGCAGCTCCTCTCAACCCATACTTGAAACTGTTTCTCTGGGTGGTCTAGCAAACAAAACTACAGCTACAGATATATATATTGATGAACAGTACATATACCTAACTCTTAGTGAACATGACAATGAATTTATGATCTATCAACATACCCCTAATATATCTTTTGTTGGACAGGCAAACTTAGGGGATTTAAATGCTACCGCATTATTTATTTCAGAAGATAAGACAAAAGCGTTCATAGGAACAGAGAACAGTTCCACTCTTGATGAATTCTATATATTAGATATCAGTAACAAAAGTAATATCTCCTTTATAGCATCGAGAGATCTTCAAGGAATGTCTGTAAATGCCTTGGTCTCTATAGATGATAGAGTAATGATAGGAGGAGTCGGAGGACAGGAGTATCAAGTTCTTGATATAGAAAACCTACAAACCCCTCTTACATGTGGTAGTCTAACATTAGGAGTTTCAATTAATGATATATCTCTTGTACAAACAGAGAATAGCAACTATACCTATGTCCTCACGACGGATGGCTATCTCCAATTTATTCGGGGAGGAAAGGGTGGAGGAGGTATAGGTGGAGATGGATATATTGAATCGGGGGAGTATTTGTCTGAAATATATGATTCTGGATCTACTACATCAGTCTATTATGTTTTAAGTTTAATAGCAGATATTCCTACAGGAACTTTTCTCAAAACTCAGTTAAGAGCAAGCAACGATGCTTCAATGATAGGAAGTACATGGGTGGGTCCAGATGGGACCTTAAATACCTACTTTGATTCTAGTGGAGTATCCTATCTACCAACATCCATATATGGAAGATATTTCCAATACAAAACATCCTTTACTTCAGATACCATAAATACCCCTTTACTTAAAGAGTTAATAGTCAACTATGAAAAGTAAAAGAAAACTAAAAGGCGTAACGTTAATAGAAACAATGCTATACATTGGACTCTTCTCAATCATACTTCTAATGGTCCTTAATTTTATGATGTCTACACAAGAGGCTACTCTAAAAAACAATAGGAGAGGAGCAGTTTACAAAACATCTGAATTTTTAACACAACATCTTACTAACTCTTTTGAGAATGCCATTTCAATTGATAATACTAACAGTGTTTTTGGAAACAACAATGGCCTACTAGAACTAAACTTTTCTGATGGAATTAAGCAGTACTACCTATTAAACTCTACCCTCTTTTTTGACTCTGTGAGAATAACTCCACCAGATATTTCTGTAACACAATTTTTTCTTGAACCAATCTACAATGGAGATCCAAACACCCCTATAGCTGTTAAAATAACCATAGATACAGTATCAAACAGTGATTCAACAATTACAGAGACAATTAATTTATTATCAATACTAAGATAAAAGGCTACATTGCTCTAACAACAGTATTAATAATTCTTCCCCTGCTTCTTCTTACAGGAATAGATTCTCTGTATAGAAATATGACAACCCTAATAGTAGGAAAGATGACCTATGACTCAAATATTCTAGAAAATAACTCGGAAACATGCTTAGAAGAAACTGTATACAAAATAAAGAGGAATAGAACATATACAGGAACCTTTAATATCTCAATGGACAATTGGGATTGTACAATAGCAGTATCAGATAAGGTGGGATTTACTGGAGTTAAAATAATAAGTATAGAAGCCAAAGATACAGTCAATGATATATATACTTTCACTGAAAAAGAATTAAATATTAATACAGACCCATTTGAAATCTCAAATATTTAATACAAAATGTGAAATAAAAGAAAAAATCTTTGTTTCTTTCTTAGGTCTCTCCCTTTTCATATCTTTCCTAAAACTTTTCTATTTCTCTTCCCCAACCTTTATAAATATCTTACTCTTCTTGACCCTTTTGATCCTTTTCTCTGCTCTTTCCTTTCTTGTTTACTTTGATCTAAAAAAGATGGAAGTACACAGAAGTGTATCTTTTTTCTTAATGAGTATCTTGTTAGTAATAAATATTTTACTCTTTCTGTTAATAAAGGATGAAATACAAATAACCTCAACTTGGATCTATTCCCCCTATCAAAATATTCTTGGGGCAATAGCACTTGGAGCAATCTTTCAGTTGATTGTCCTATTAACAAAAGAAAAAGCATTAGGCCAAGGAGATGTCCGAATCTCAATAATAGTTGGTTTGTTGATTGGTTTTAATAATCTCCTAAGTTGGGGATACATTGCAATATTTACCTCCTTAATATATGGCCTTCTCTATGCAATTATTAAAAAGAAAAAAGTAAAAGGTCTTAAAATACCTTTTGTCCCATTTATGCTCTTGGGCGTAATTACAATCCTTCTATTAAAGCTTTAAAGCCTTCTACTCCCCTGTTGAATAGCCTCTTTAAGTAAATCACTAAATATTTCAGGATCTATTGAATAGACAATAGAAAAGGAAGTAACAAATATTGTAACTGCTAACCATCTGGTAAATACTCCTCTAGTTCTTACAAAGAGGATAACAGAAAGCACAACCATTAATGTTGGAGCTACAACCTTTATTTCCCCCAAAGGTACTAAATACCCAGCAAGATATTCTTGAGAAGTACCTAGGTACTGTGCAATATTAAAATTAACATCAAAGAGAATAAAAGCAATCTCCAATATTAAAACTAATACTAAAAGAGCTGATGATGCCTTTGTTGACCTACCCTCTGTTCTATACGCTTCGTATATAGCAGTAGGTAAGAGTAAAATTACTATCCATAATGTAGAACCAGTAACTAACCCTATTACAATTCCTATTAGGGCTAATATAGTTACTGCTGTACAAATATGGGGAGCATACTTAGTTGGTTTTGCCATTATTTATAGCTTAAAATTTATCCTTTATATTTTATACCTTAATTCCATTGTTGGGGCAAGGAAAGTTAAAACACAGTTGTATTTTAAAATGTTTTATAAATACATTTGCGATGTTAAGGATTAATTAGTAATGTATAAGAGTTAATTTTTTATAAATAATACTTATGGATATCCCTTTAAGAGATTTCTTAGGAATACCTTACAACGAACTTGAAAAACTAAACAGAGATGCAAAACAAAGAAGAATTGATTCTTTTGGAAAAACAGAAACAACAATTCAAAAGTACTACCTTGACTACCTTAAAAAAGAGGAAGGGATAAAAGCAGTTACTGTAGCCTTCACTGATATAGAGGGGAGATTTCATATGCTTGATTACAACAAGGATTTTATCCTCGAGTCTCATGATAATCTAACCTTTGATGGCTCTTCTGTTAAAGGTTTTACACAAGTAAATGAATCTGACCTTAAATTAAAATTAGACTGGAACTCCTTCTACTGGCTACCTAGTGATATCTTTGGTCCAGGGAAAGTGATTGTATTTGCAGAGATATATACAAGAGACAACATACTCCACCCTTCAGATTTCAGATCAAGACTAAAATCATACCTATTAAGGCTTTATGAAAAAGAAAAATACCTTGTAATGGGTGCAAACGAGATAGAGGGGATATTGGTCGAAAATGTCGATGCCGAAGTTAATTTTGATGAGAAAGAAGGATTTAAACTTGCATCTTCAGGTGGATATTACCACTCTCTCCCTATGGATAGACTTCGTGTCTTTATAGATGCAACAGCAGAAGCACATAGGGCTTTAGGTTTTGAAAATGAAAAAGATCATCCAGAAGTAGCACCCTCCCAATTTGAATTAAATTACAAACACTCAAGAGTAGATATAGCTGCAGATCAAATACAGCTTTACAAACTTGTAGCAAGACAGGTAGCTGAAAAACAGGGAATGACTGCAACATTCCTTCCAAAACCAATAGTCGGAATAAATGGGAGTGGGATGCATACAAATATCTCTATTGAAAAAGAGGGAAAGAATGTATTTTACAAAAAGAATGGAGATATCCATCTCTCTCAGCTAGGTTATGATTTCATTGATAGAATATTAGGAAAAGCTTCGGACATCTCTCTTATACTAAATCCAAGTGTAAATGCTTACAGAAGATTAGATCCTCACTATGAGGCTCCAAATCAAATTAAGTCTTCTGCAGTTGATAGAGCAGCTATGATTAGAATACCTCTAGCAAATGAGAAATCCTCTAGAATAGAGGTTAGATCCGTTGCTCCAGATGCAAATCCATATATGCTTTACTACACTCTTTTGAGGGTAGGTTTAGAAGGACCAAAACAAAAAATAAATAAATCTGTTAAGACAAGAACTAAGACTCTTCCAGATGATATTAATGATGCTATTAAAGCCTTCAAGAGAAGCTCCTTTATGGAAAAATTATTAGGAGAGGATACTAAAAATAAATATATTGAATTAAAGCAGACTACAGCTGATAGATGTCCTAAAAAGTTAGGTAAAAAAGTAAAAAGGTCTGAGGTTATATATCACCATGAGATTACAAATCAGTATCTATGGAATGAGTTTTAAAATCTAAC
>DFBL01000041.1 GCA_002366615.1 Candidatus Dojkabacteria bacterium UBA3081 | reverse complement strand
TGATTTAAAATATCAGATAGTAATCTAGAACTAAAAGCTATCTTTAGAGGGTCTCCATCTATATTTCCCTCGAAGGTACTCTTGTTACTACCTAAATCCGTTTGTGTTGCTGAAAGAGTTATTTTATTTAGCTTAGGCTCTATATCTAATATCAATTTATTACCTAATACACTCCTAGCGATAATGTTTGTAATCTTTAAGGAATTCAAAAATTTACTCCTAGATACTTTAGAAATAGTCTTATATCCAGTTGGAATTATTTGTCTATACTCAGGAAATTCTCCATCAATTAATCTTGATACAAGATCTATATCACTGTATCTAAACAGAATCTGATTCCTATCCTCAATTAAATATACCTCTATTAGATCATCCTCATCTATTTCACTTACAATGTGTGCTAATTCAAGTAGAGCTTTAACAGGAACTAATATATTTTGATCTTTTTCAGAACTAGAATCTAACTTAACTATCTGCCTGGATAGTCTTAATCCATCAGTTCCTACAAATGAAATACTCTCTCCCGTTATTTCTAGTAACACTCCTGTTAAAACAGGTTTAATATCATCAGTTGCAGAGGCAAAGGCTACTCTATTTACAGCCTTTGTAATTTCTTCTTTAGATATCTTAAAAAGAGGTTTCTCTTTGTCAATTGTAACTACAGATGGAAAATCATCAGCAGGCATTGTATTGAAATTAGCAGAGTTATTTGTTCCCGAGATATTAAATACCTGATTGTCTAAAGTAGCATCAATAGCATCTGTAGGAATAGAGTTAACAAACTCAGTTAATTCCTTTGCTGGAACAGTTACAGTACCCTCTGATTTAATATCAGCCCCTATCCATGTGTTTATACCTATTTCTAAATCAGTAGCTGTGATAATTAGTTTACCTTTGCTAGTTTCAAACTTAACATTGTTAAGTATTGGTAAACCTGGTTTATTACTAACTACTCTACTTATTATATTTAAGTATTTTGAAAAGGTATCTTGATTACAAGAAAATTTCATTTTAATTTTAGATAATATTAACTATTGGGCAGTTCTATCTAATACATTCTACTTAATATTGCTCTACTTTTCTACTTTTTAATAATTTTATATATTTAGTAATCATAGTAGTAGTATATATGGAAAAGTTGATAACTGTATTCTTTTCCTTTTCTTTACACAAATCCTTCACCTTTTTTGTATGTAGATAACCCTGTTGATAAAGAGTATTAGAAATTCATTGAATATACTTTATGTATATACAGTATCTACTAATTAATTAAGTTGTGTATATCTTTAATTAAATTGTGTATATATGTGTATTAATAAGAGATCATTAAATATTGTTAGTAAAAGCTTCTGTTTATTTAACAATATTTCTTACTGTGGAAGAGCTAGGTAGTTCTCCAATACATATCCCAAGGTTACCCACAAGTTAATCCACAGATTAGTAAAAGATTTCTTTTCTACAAATTTCAACCTTTTCTGCTAAGTTCCAATCATCTTCCATTTTCTCCTCTATAGCATCACAAGCATGCATTACTGTAGTATGATCTTTTCTACCTACAGTAGCAGCTACATCCAAAAGAGGCATCTCCAGTTCCGTTCTTAAAAGGTACATAGCAACTTGTCTAACAGTAGCAACTATTGCAGTCCTTTTTGGACTTTTTAACTCTTTAATAGGGATATTAAATGTTTCAGATACAATTTTAACTACCTTTTCTGGAGTAGCTTTCTTCTTTTTACTATCTATATCAACCTGTAAAAATCTAGCTACCTCTTCATAGGAGGGTAGCTCTCCAAGTTTTGCTAGAGTAATTACTTTGTTAAGAGCACCCTCTATTTCTCTAACACTATTTTTAATATTTTTAGCAATTAAATCTAAATATATATCAGGTATATCTAAACCCTTCTCAGTCATAAGGAGTTTAAGAATAGCGAATCTTGTTTCATAGTCTGGGGGTTGAATATCAGAAACCATACCTCCTTCAAATCTAGTTCTTAATCTATTTGTTATATTTTTAATCTCCTTTGGAGCTCTATCTGAAGCAAGTATTATCTGTTTATTTGTTTGGTAAAGAGTATTGAAAGTATGGAATAGCTCCTCTTGAGTTTTAGGATAATCTTCAACAAACTGTATATCATCTATTATTAATAAATCTACATCCCTATATCTATTCCTAAAATCCTCATTCTTTTTAGATCTAATAGATTCAATCATTTCATTAAGAAACTGTTCTATAGATACGTAGATTACCTTCCTCTTAGGATTCTGTTTTAATACCTCATTCCCTATCGCTTGCATAAGGTGGGTTTTTCCTACTCCTGAACTACCGTAATAGAAAACAGGGTTGTAAGATTTTATAGCACTATCCATATCAGAAACTACAGATTGAGCAACAGCCTCTGCAAGCCTATTATTAGGACCAATTACAAAACTATCAAAGGTATATCTTGGATTTAAACTAGCTTTTTGAATACTCTCAATGTATTTTTTTCTATCTCCTTCCATTTGAGTAAAGAGATCGACTACAGGAGTTTCAGTTTTACCAACAAACCTATACCTCTCTACAGGTTTCTGTTTTTTAGTTTCTTTTTTAATGAGAATATCTATTTGTAAATTTTGACCAGTAGCTTTAGTAAGGCAACTTTGTAAAAATTTATTGTAATCTTTAATAATTGTTTCTCTTTTGAATTCGTTTGAACATGACAAAGTAGCTACCCCATTTTCAATTTTCTCCAGATATATATCTGCAAACCAAGACTCATACTCTACCCTATCTAAAACAAGTCTTAGGTTCTCAGTAACTATTTTCCATATCTCTTCATTATCAAAATCAGTCTTTTGGGGTGAGTGATTACCTGTTTCAGGTTTAGGAATAGTAGAAGCGTATTTTTGAACATCAATTTTATCCATACTCAAAAGTATTCATTCATTTTAAAATAACAAGGGCAGTAAACGGTCGATTGGGACTGTTACTCCCATTATAGGGATTTCAGAAAAGATGTGGATAACATTGTAAAAAGTTTAAGGAATATATTGTTAAATGGTCACTTATTAACAATTCAAATACTCTCTATCTGGAATAGATACATAGAGAGATTTAATTAACTTCTTGTTTAAAAGAGAATATTTGCACTATTTACTAATATTAAGATATAATGATTTCGCTTTGAGATAAAAAGAAAAAGTATGAAAAGAACATATCAGCCTAAAAATTTAAAAAGATTAAGAAAATTTGGCTTTAGGTCTAGAAGTAAAAACAGCAAAGGAAAAAGAGTTCTTAAATCAAGAAGAAGAAAAGGAAGAAAAGTTCTTACTGTTAGCGAAGAGTACAAACTTAAAAGAAAAACTCCAAAATCTAGAGCTAGATAGTATATACTAAAATATGCTTCCTCCTAAAAACCGTTTACAAACAAAAGAAATCAAAAAGATCTTAAATATTGGTAAAAAACACAAAGGTGAGTATGGAATGTTTGTAGTTGTAAAAGAAGATGAAAGAACTAATCAGTTTGCATTTGTTGTAAGCAAGAAAATTGGAAATGCAGTACAAAGACATAGGATGACAAGATTACTTAGGGAGATTACTCGCAAGGATGAGGAAGAAGGAATAAAAGGAGTATATGTAGCGTTTAAATATTGTGATGACTATGAAAAACTTAATAATGAAGTTAAGGAACAACTTAAAGAGGCTTCTAGAGATACCTAAAAATATTGAACTTTGGTTAATAAAAGGATATCAAAAAACCCTTTCTTTAGATCATGGATATCTAGGTAAGTTAAAACCTAATTTAAGAAATTGTAAATTTACTCCTACCTGCTCTGAGTATGGATATGGAGTAATAGAGAGTTTTGGAATTTTTAGAGGAAATTTTTTAGCAGTTAAGAGAATATTAAAATGTAATCCTTGGAGTGAACCAGGAAGGTATGATCCCATTCCTGAAAAATAGTTTACTTTAATGTATAATTCTCTATATTTTATTTACTTAAGCATAAAAAGAAATGTTAGGAGACATATGGAATACAATATTTTTTAATCCCCTACTCAATCTAATGATACTTATGTATCATTTTTTTGGGGATAACTTAGGATTAGCTATACTAGGTATTGCAACAATAGTTAGACTTGCAATGATCCCCCTTGTCAAAAAGCAAACAGGAATGACAAAGAAAATGTCTTCTTTGAAACCAGAGTTAGATAAACTACAGAAAAAGTATGCAAACAACAAAGAGAAGCTAGCAGAGGAACAGGTAAAACTCTATAAAAAGGTAGGATATAATCCATTGGGTTGTATTGGAACCTTTATACCTCAGATTATAATCCTTTCAGCAATGATAGGTGTTGTAAGGGCTGTAACAGGGGGTAATCTTGAAGGTTTGTATTCATGGGTTAGAGATATTACACAGATGTCTAATGGAATTGATATTCAAACTAAGTTTCTCTTTTGGGATTTAACTAGATCTTATAAGGATATATCTGCAGAATTTGGGAAACTTTCTTCTCAAGCAATTCCATATATAGCACTTTCGTTTCTAGTTGGTATAACGCAGTATTTTACAGGGATGTTTACACAAAAGATGCAGGGAATTGTAACACCCGAAAAGAAGGACAAAAAGAAAAAGAAAGAGGACGAGGATCCTACACAACAGATGCAAGAGGGAATGCAGAAATCAACGAAATTCCTCCTACCTTTAATGACAGCATATTTTACAATTACTGTACCATCAGCATTAGGTTGGTATTGGTTCATACAATCCTTCCTTCTTGTTTTACAGTATTTCCTTTTGGATTTTGATAAGACTAAGGCTGGAGCTCAAAATATGTGGAATCTTTTAAGAAAAAAGAAGAAAAAATAATTTTAAAACATAATTCTATGGAAGATACTATTAAAAAAGAATTAGATACTCTTGTTAAGCTATTAAATATTGATAGTGAGTATTCTATAGAAGTAGAGGAAGTTGATGGGGTTTCATATATTAATGTTTCTTTTGAGGGACAGGATTTAGGATATCTAATAGGAAATCATGGTAAGCATCTTGATTCTTTTCAGTATGTATTTAGTCTAGTCTTAAGAAAGAAGCTTCCACAGGATACTGATTATAGAGTAGTTATGGATGTAGGGGGATACAAAGAAGAGAAGAACAGAAAGATAGAAAGATTAGCAATGCAAAAAGCGGATGATGCTAGGATATTAGGAGAAACAATAGAGCTTTCACCAATGTCGCCTTCAGATAGAAGAGTTGTGCATATGGCTTTACAGGTTTTTGATGATATTACGACAGAGAGTACAGGAGAAGGAAGAGAAAGGAGAGTTATGATAATTCCTACAGAAGAGATCAAAGATACTTCTGAGGATAGTGAAAGTGGAGAGGAAAACGAAGAGTAATACTAAACAATCCTTTTATACTACCTTTTTACCCTACTTTCTTCTTGGAGAGGGATCTTGTACATGCTATTTCTTTGTTAAAGAAATTTTACTCATGATAATTGTTGTTAGTAGGGATAACCAGATGAGATATTCTGGGTAGATCATACTTTTGAACTTTGTAAAGATTATAACTACAAAAGCTAGTCCATTTAACAAGAGGAATATAGGGAATATCTTTTTAAAGGATCTTTTTCTAATCTCTTTAAGAATTAATAACCTGGTAAGGGGGTATAGGAAGAGGAAAGAGAGAGCAAATATCCAATGAAATACTCTAGAGACAGACCACCCAATATTGCCTGTTAGAGGGAACAGACCTATACCCAGGAGGGTAAAAGAGAAGAGAGCATGATAGTTGTAAAGTAGTTTATCTACTTTCCTATGTTTATATATTGAATTAGTAATTGAGTCTAATCCACAAATTAGACCTGTTATTATTGCAGACACATTGAAATATGTACTTATATTGTAAAGAGTAGCATAGTCACTTATTGCATATCCTTCCCTTAAATCTAAGAACTCATATATTCCAATAGGGAAATCTCCTAAGAGGTATAGGGTTGAGAGAGTAAAATATATTATTCCAATTACATCTAACATGTTTTAAAGGATATCATTGAGAAAAGAGAAAGTATAGGTTAAAAGATGAAAACGGAGAGAGTGGGATTCGAACCCACGGTACGATTTCTCATACGCACGCTCTCCAAGCGTGTCCTTTCGACCACTCAGGCACCTCTCCTGGTGTACCCGGCCGGAATCGAACCGGCAACCTACTGCTTAGAAGGCAATTGCTCTATCCAATTGAGCTACGGGTACTAAATACAGGCTATTTTATCAATAAATGGGGTTAATTGAAAGATTATTCATCTTTCTTGTAGTTTTCAATCTTAACTAGAACTCTACCTGATCTACTAGGGAATTTCTTTAAGAATTCTGGATACTTCATAGGTTGAAATACAATACTAGGAGCCTTATCAGAGTACTTTAATCCTTTAATATATTCTTTTCCTTTCTCCCACTCCATACCCTTTAATTTATTTTGGATCTCTGTTTTATCAATATCAGGCTTAATTAAAGAGGAAGCAACTATTTTAATTTTAACAGCATCTCCCTTTATCTCTTCAATGGAAATATCTGTATCTATATCATCTCCTAAAACTAATTCCAATTCACTTTCTGAATTAAAAAGATTTTCCTCTTTAGCTTTCTCTCTTAACAATTCTGTTAGTGCTTCCATTAATCCCTCTTTTGAGTAATAGAGGGCTTCACCTTTTATGGAGAGATCTAGATTAACAGTGGTAGCTTCCTGCCCAACACTTTTATCAGTTTTAATACTATCTTTATCTACTTCACTCTTTATACTATCTTCTATTATTTCCCAACCTCTAGCTAAATCTCTTAAATCTGATTTAACCTCTTCTATAGCAGTGGTACTTAGTTGTTCTACTGCATTATCTACATCCGTTTGGGAAAGAACAGAATATTCCTCCTTTGTACCACCTGTGAAAGCAGTAGCATTTAAGCCATAGACTTCATCGGAAGAATATCCTTGTATAGAGAAAGATTTACCACTTGCTACATTGTATTCTTCTCCGATAGCGACAGCTTCTAAATTAACAGGAGTTATCGTATTACAAATAATCTCAGCCCCAGTTACCAATTTAAAGTTTAAACCCGAAGTAGACATAATGTGTCCTGCAGAAAGACTGAGTTTTATTTTCTCTTCTTCTATTTCTGAACACTCCTCTCCAATATTGTAAGCGACATTTACTTCCCCAGCAGCTTTTTCTCCCTTAAAAGCTTTTCCTGTTGCTGTAACATCATCAGAAAGGCTCTGACTTGCACTTTCCTTTTTAATTGGAATTAAAGAATTCTCAAAATCAACCTCTTCAATATCAGTATCCCCCGTTAATACTTGTTCAATCTCTACCCCTTTAGCTTCTACAAATATTGTTACTTTAAC
>DFBL01000060.1:2252-4352 GCA_002366615.1 Candidatus Dojkabacteria bacterium UBA3081 | reverse complement strand
TCCAGAGGTTATTATAATTACACTTCTAACTTTCTTCTCAATACATTGCTCAATAATGTCTTCTACAAATTGAGAGGGTATTACGATACATACAGTATCAATACTGTCTTTTATAGTTAAAATATCAGGAAAACAGGGCTTTCCTTCTATTTCTTTGTATTTAGGATTAATGGGATATACCTTACCTGTAAAACCTCCCTCAAGGATATTGTTGTATATAACGGTACCTATTTTATTCTTGTCTTGGGAAACGCCAACAACAGCAATACTTTGGGGAAAAAGGATAGATTCTTTCATTTTGAATTAATCAGCTAATATATTTTTAATACTGTAATTTCTTACCTCATTAACCAGCTCAGTTTTCTTACCCTTTCTGTTTTCTAGTTTCGAGTAGTAATCTTTAATCTTACTATTACAGTATATTATACCAGTATATAGCTTGTTTTTGTTGCTTACATAACTTCTAGCTTTTTTAATGTCTGAATTCTTCTCTATCTTAGATATACGTCCATTGAAGAATTCATGATTAGATTCCTTGTTGTAGGTTGGGCATAGTTGCATAATTTCAATAACACTAAATCCTTTATGCTTTACACCTTGTTTAATTATCTCTGTTAATTGAACGATATCTCCAGAGTATCCTCGAGCATAAAAGGAGGGCTCTAGACTTAGTACAAGCTCTCCAATATTTATATTCCCTTCGGTTTTTCCTTTCGGGAAAGCATACATTTCTTTACCCTCTATGGTTGTTGATGTAATTTGACCAGTAGTTAAAGCAAAATTCTGATTGTTATGAATTAGGAGAGTAATATCATAATTAGATCTAACAGCATGGATAAGGTGATCTATCCCTTCATGTAAACATCCCCCATCCCCAATACTTGCAATTACACTCATTTTTCTGTTTGCTAGATGAGCACCTACAGCTAATGGTATTGCTCTGCCATGGAGTCCTTTAACTCTAAATCCATCTATTTTGTCTCCACCATTTCCATTACATCCAATATCAAATGAAAATACTACTTCACTTGGACTTTTCTTTAATTCAACCAAAGCTTTTTTCAAAGCTAAATGGATATTAAAATTTCCACAGCCTGGACACCAGGTAGGAGTTACATTTGTATTGTAATCAGTTATATCTATTTTCATTTTTTAATATATTCTAAAATGTCATCTACAAAGAAAGGTCTTCCATCATACTTTCTTAAGGTATTAGGTATGTAAAAATCAGCTTCCTCTTTAATTAATTTCCCAAATCCACCCTCTTGATTGTTTTCTATTAAAACTATCTTAACACCCTGTTTGTTTAATTCTAATATCTTTTCAAACTTTAAAGGATATATATATTGATAGTGGAGATATCCTAATCTTTTTTTAGTAAGAGGCATAGCATCTAAGACTACATTTTTAGTACTTCCCATTCCCACAAATACTAATGTGGGCTTTTCGTCTCCATAGTATTTTGGTTGGGGTAATTTCTTTTTTAGGGTGTCCATTTTTCTTCTTCTTTTTTCGGACATTTCCACTATTTCTTTTTCATCTTCTGTACTTATTCCGTACTCATCATGCTCATCACTGTTAGATAGATATGTTTTTTTACCCTTTTGTGGTATCCATCTTGGGGAGATTCCATTACTAGTTATCTCATATCTTTTCTGTCCGTTTTTAACAAGTCCTCTTTTAATCTTTTTAGGTTGAGGTAGAGTCTTAATATTGAAAAGAGATTCAGATATCTGTTTTTCGGTTAAGAGTGTGACTGATATTTGATACTCTTCTGCAATATTAAAAGCATCCTGTATTAATTCATATGCATCTGTAGCATCACTAACAGACATTACACATCTAGGGAAATCTCCATGTCCTGCATGTACAGCAATATCAAGATCTGATGCTCCNNGGAATTTCAGACATACCTGAAAATGACAAGCTTTCTGTCATTAAATCATATCCACCTCCTGATGTAGCTGTAAATGCTCTAGTACCCATATACATACTTCCTAAAACCATTTGTACTGCAGTTATTTCACTCTCTGCCTGTTTTACAATTATTCCAGTATCCATGTATGTATTACCTAATTTCAAAAGTATTGATGTGGCTGG
>DFBL01000060.1:0-2155 GCA_002366615.1 Candidatus Dojkabacteria bacterium UBA3081 | reverse complement strand
AAGCATCTCTTTTCGGCCTCAAGATCTACGCCTTTCTTTTTTGAGAAGTAATCAAGAACAATTTTATCTAATACCTTTAACTCTAAGTTAATTGATTTCCAAAATGCTCCTAGTATGACTATATTAGCCATTATTACAGGGGCGTCATTTTTTTGAGCTATATCAATAGCATCAAGGTATATTACTTTGATTTTGTTTTTCTTAATATATTTTTCATCCTCCTCATTTATCTTTAAATCCTTAATACTGTGTATAACTACTCCACCTTTTGTTACAGTATTGACATACTTGTCAAAGGACTCATCAGTCATACAGAGTAAAAAGTCTGTATATTTTGAAGAGGCAAAAATAGGTTCAGAGGAAACATCAATTTGGTATGATGCAAAGCCCCCTTTAATGATAGAGGGATACTCTCTGTATGCAAATGTTACATATCCAGAGTTTTTTAATGCTTTACTAAGAAATTCACCTAGGGTATTAATTCCTTGTCCAGATCTTCCACCAAATTTAACAGAAAATCTATTTTTCATCTAAGGCAGTTAAGAAATATTAAGGTTATATTCAGAGTATCACTAGAAGAATCTATTGTCAAAAGATTACAAAAAGTGAAAAGTAATGTAGAATAGCTTCCATGCGTGATAGAGTTAAAATTACAATTGAATCAGGAAAAGGTGGTGATGGAATTACGGCTTTTGATAGGAAGAGGAAAGCGGATGGAGGTAATGGAGGAAAAGGTGGAGATGTATATATAGTTGGTGATAGCAACAGCTTTGATTTCTCAAAAATATCAGAGAAGCAACATTTTAAGGCTGAAAATGGAGAGAGAGGACAGAAATTTAAGAGAACAGGAAAGAATGGAGAGGATATATATATTAAGGTTCCCTTAGTTACTAAAGTGTATAACGGAGATGAAACTGAGATTATTACAATAGCTAAAAGTGGAATTAGTGTAAAACTTCTAAAGGGTGGTACTGGTGGTTTGGGTAATTTTGCTTTGAGAAAAGAAGGTTGGGATGGGAAGATGTCTCGAACAACTGGACAAGAGGGTGAGAAAAAGAAGCTAAATTTAGAACTTAATTTAAAAGCACACGTTATCTTTTTAGGTTATCCCAACGCTGGTAAATCGAGTGTTGTTAATGCTTTAACTAATGCAAGATACAAAGTTGATAGTTATGAATTTACTACACTACAACCTCAGTTAGCAACAATGGAGGGATATGTTTTAATGGATCTACCTGGCCTTATTGAGGGTACACACAAAGGAAAAGGGTTAGGAGATGACTTCCTAAAACATACTAGATATTCTCAATTTTTAGTGCATTGTATTAGTTTAGAAAATGATAATCTTAAAGAAACATATCAAAAGATGAGAGAGGAATTTAAGAATCTTTCTGAAGGACTTTACTCTATTCCTGAGTTAGTGATATTTACAAAGGCTGATATATATTCCGAGGAGCAATTAAAGGAAATAGAGGGCAAGATTAAAAAAGATTTCAACGACTATATCATTATGTCATCTTTTAAAAAGGAAGATCTAAGGATATTAAAAAAGGAATTAAAAAAGAGATTGAGTTCTGTTTTTGACTCCACTGTCTAAGGCTAGTTTTGCATTCCACTGTAAATCAGGTTTGTCAATCATACTTTCTACTAACCACTCTAAATACTCCCTGTCTGTTCTTTCAATTTCTTCAAATGTTTTCCCCGTATATTTCCCAAAAGTCATTTGTCTCATTACTTGTGGTTGTTTTGTAATCAAGAGCATATTCTCGATGCTAAGTTTGCTGTTTTGTTCTAAATATTTGTACAGGTCTCTAAGAAAATATACATCACTTAGTGCGTCATGAGCACTTGTATTATTTTTGTCTTCATTTTTGTATAGTCCTAAAGAGTATCTTAAGAATTGTAATCTATAGCTTTCTAAATCTCTACCCTCTGGTGTTGTTAGAGCATTTCTCGCTACTTTAAGTGTACATATTCCTTTCTCAATATCTATACCTTTTTTACTTAATGCTTCTGCATCAAAATCAAGATTATGTGCTACCCATACATAATTGTCATTAAGAAATTGTAAATATTCGATTAAAGTTTCTCCTTTGAAATCTGGATGTAAACCCTCTTTAGGAGGTTTAGCATCTTCAAACTTGGGGGAATCTTC
>DFBL01000018.1:5461-12858 GCA_002366615.1 Candidatus Dojkabacteria bacterium UBA3081 | reverse complement strand
ATCCTGTTGTACCCCCAGTAAAGCTTGGATTGGTTAGGATATTGGTCGCGTATATATTGATAGAAGGGATTACAAAGAATACCAGTATTGTAAGTAGAAGGGTAAAAAAAACAAACGCTATTTTACCAAAAAAGGTTTTCATATTTTGATATTATATGGGAAAATACAGTAAAGGTGAATTATGATAATATCTTAAAGATGAACACGAAATGCAAAATGGAGGAGGTGAAGAAAAAGATTGAGAATGCAAGAGTCTTTCTTTTTGACTTTGATGGGACATTGGTTAACCTAGATAAATTGAATGTAGATGGTTTTGCAATAGTACTAAAGGACATGTTTAATTTGGAATTTACGAGAGAAGATTTTATGAAATATGTATCTGGGAAGGGTGCTAAGGGTGGCCTTATTCAATATCTAAATGAAAGAGGTTTTAAAGATTTTTCTACTAAGGAGATAATTCATCAATACTATGTACATAAAAAGAGATTGATTGAAGAGCAGTTAGATGAAGAGATATATCTAATTCCTGGAATTGAAAGGTTTCTTAAACATTATGACGGGCAAAAAAGAAGAATAATTGTTACATCATCTAGAGAGGAGCATGTCAAAAGGATACTTACACATTTTAGAATATATGATAATTTTGAAAAGATATTTGACAGGTTTGATGTAGTGAGAGGTAAACCAGCACCAGAGGCATACCAACAAGCGATGGAATATGCTGGAGTAAATAGTACTCAGTGTATTGTATTTGAAGACTCTTTCTATGGTTTACAATCTGCAAAAGGCGCAGGATTATTCACTATTGGGATACTAAATAGGGGATGGAATGATGACTTTGTATATCAGTTAGCAGACTTTGTAATTTCTGATTATATGGAGTTTCTGTGATTTAGATATTTAAACAAAGGTAAGAGCATAACCTTTTTTACCAGCTCTTCCTGTTCTTCCAATACGATGTATGTAATCATCATAGTTTTGAGGTATATCATAGTTTATTACATGACTAATATTGTTAATATCTAATCCTCTTGAGGCTACATCTGTAGCTACCAATATATTAAAGTAATCTTTTTTAAAGGCATTTATTATCTTTGTTCTTTTAGATTGTCTCTTATCTCCGTGTAAAGCTCCTACCTTAACTCCTTTGTCTGCTAATCTTCTAGAGAGAGTATCTGCTCCTCTTTTAGTTCTTGTAAATACTAAAACTTTTTCAAATTCATCTTTTGATATGTAATCACAAAGTACATTAAATTTGTTTTCTCCATTCTTAATTCTTACAACATCCTGATCAACATTTTTCCCTTTAGCTTGTGCTTTTATCTCAATTCTTATTGGTTTTTTAAGTAAAGCTTGTGCAATTTGCTCAGCCTTGTTGTTTAGTGTTGCAGAGAAGAAAAGAGATTGTTTATTATCACTTAACTGGGAAGTTATATATCTAATATCGTTTATAAAGCCCATATCAAGCATCCTATCTACTTCGTCTAATATGACATTGTTTATTTTTAATAGGTTGATGGCTTTTCTTTCCATTAAATCTTTTAATCTTCCCGGTGTAGCAATAACAAATGCAGGTTCTCTTCTAAGTATTGAGATTTGTGTTCTCATACTATTTCCTCCCATTATTAATACTGACCTTAGTCCTGTATTTCTAGCTAACTGGACAAATTCATCTTGTATTTGCATAGCTAGTTCTCTAGTTGGTACTACAATTAATACTCTCTGTTTTTTATCCAAAACACACTTATTGATCATAGGTATTAAAAAGGCTGCTGTCTTACCTGATCCAGTACTTGCCATTCCTAATATATCTCTACCATTTAATATTTGTGGTATAGCTTCGAATTGTATCTTAGTAGGGCTAGTGTACTTTTTGAATTTTATATTTCTTTTTATTTCATCACTAATATCAAATTCCATGAGATTGTGATCTAGTACATATATACTTGGTAGATCTTCATACTCAGCTTTTGCTATTAACTGACTTATACTTATCTTACTCCCACTTCTGTTGTATCCTCTTCCTCTCCTGCTATTGCTATATGAGGAGCTTCTGTAAGACGACCTTCTTTTGCTGTAATTTTTATTACGGCTGTAATTATACTTGGAATTATTTCCCATGATTTAGTTAACACTTATTTTATTTTCGGTTTTAATAGAGGTAACCGAATATAAAAAATGTTTAACCTAATATGGATATGAGGCGATTATTTCGTTTAAATCTAATCAAACAGCTATGAGTATATCATAGATATATGAAAAGGCCTAATTAGAATTTTATAACGAATATGTTAACTGACAATTGTATAATCAGATTGTATAATCTGGTGATGAATAGAAAATCAAATTACAAATTACTTTTCTTAGAGGGTACACGAGAGTATATAGCTAGAGAATTGTTAGAGAAATATCCTAAGGCAGATATTGTCAAACAGGATAGTTCCTCGTTGAAGTTTAATACAGATATTTCAGATATTGAAGAATTTAGAAATTTACTCTCTCCAGTTGGAATCATAAATGAGAAAGAAGAAAGACTTGATCTTTCTAAAAGAGAATGGAGGGTAAAATATGTATCTGCAGGTATTAATCCTTCACTTGCATACATAATGTGTATGATAGGGCAATTAAGGGAGCAAGATATTGTATATGATCCTTTCTGTGGTGCAAGTACCCTCCCTATTACAGCTTTAGAGGAGTTTAATGTAAAGAGAGTAATATGTTCTGATATTAAGGGTAGTGCAATTGAAAAGAGTAAAGAGAATTTTAAAGAAGCGAATATTGATATAGATAGATATATGATATTTAAAAGTGGTGTTCGAGATGTGAAATTAAACAAAAGGAATGTAGATGTTTTTTTAAGTAATCTCCCATTTGGTATTAGAGTAGGTACTCATGATGAAAATATACAGGCATATATTGGGTTGGAGGTTTGTGCTAAAAGGATATTAAGAAAGAAGGGGAAGTTGATACTTTTAACACAGGAAAAGAAACTTTTAAGAGAGGTATTTAAAAAAGAGCAGTGGAGGGTTAAATCCGTATTAAGGGTAAATGAAGGGGGATTGCTTCCTGAGGTTTTTGATATTAGAAAGAGGGGTTAGATATCCCGATATATTACCCTTTTATGATATACTCGTCTCACAATGAATACGAAATTGATAGGGGGTGGAATTGATTTTAGTAGAGATACTTATGAGCTACACAACCAGGAATATGTTGATAGGGTTTTAAATGATTATCCTAAGGTTTTTAAAGAGGTTTTTCTTGAGGATGGTGTTAAGGTTGCTGTTCTATTCAATGATGTATTAATACCTAAAGAAGAGAAAGAGATATTGCCTAACTACAGGTATATTGTGTTAACAAAATACGGTTTAACTCAGTTTAATACATCGTGTAGTGGGTATCTTAGTTATGGTTTGTTAACAGAATCTATTCAAAAAATAGTGGAGGTAAGTGATGGTGAATTGGTTGAGAATATATTAATTAGTGAGTGGAGAAAACCTGTTAGGAACAGGATAAACAAAGGGTTTATCCCATTGGAAGCCATTCTTGTTACTATTGGAGTATCTGGAATAAATATTCCTGAGGGGGTTAAGGATTTCTATGATAATGTGCTTAGTAGAACTAGTTAACATTTAAGATTATTCTGTATTGTAGGTGTATTTCTTGATATAATATAGGGGTTAAATTGAGTATTTAGTTATATGAGTATTGAAAAAAAAAGAGTTTCAACTGAAAGATTAGAAGCTCAATATTTTAGAGCAGAGGATTTTGAGGGTTTAGAGGATTTACCGATAATACCCTATGAAGGGGAGGGAAAAACTTCGTATAAAGACACTTATGATAAACAAAAGAGGGCATACGTAGAGAAGCTAGGTGTAAGATTACCCAAGGAATGGTTTTACAATACTAGAGATGGAATAGAGGCTGCTGGTGATGTTAAGCCTAAGTTCAGAGCTATGTTGATGACCACGTTTATTGTTTGTGGAGAAATAGTTAATGCAGAGAGCATTAGGAGATTGTTTGGAAATGATAAAGCCGGTTTTGAGTATCATTTAGAGGGGGTAAACAGGAGGATAAAAGAGAAGAGAGTAGATAGATATGGGTATAGGGATTTACTACCTTCAGGAGAACTAGTAGAAGAGCATAGAAATAGAATGAATCTTTCTTCAAACCCAACTAAGACAGTATCAGAGGAGGAGCTTTCTGAGATTATCGATATTGTATTTGATAGTTTGAAGGAATAACTTTGTGATATTTAATATATTATCCTAAATAAATATACGAAACGATTTTTCAGAATTTAAAGAACCAACCCTATTTAATCTATTACCAAGCGAAGAGCTCGTGGTAGATAATAGTAAGTATATGGTTTACTATGAACCAAAAGTAAATGAATCTGATAGGTGTTTTGCTTTTACTAAGGAGAATAACCGAGAGCAAATGAATCTGTTTGAGATTAAGTATTTAGGTGGAGCAGAGAACTTGAAATGGCAAGATGCCCTTAACAGTATTAATATGAAAGATTCTAATGTAGTTAAGAAGCTAATAAAGAAGGGGGAATCAATAATTGAAAATGAACCGAAAGAGGTTAAGGACTTGAGAGTACTTTCTAGAGATATTAAATTAAATGGGGAATCGTTTAGAATCAGTTTTGAATCTCCTAAAGTAAAAGTTGTAGATATTAGTTTACATGATAATTATAAGGAGAGAGTTAGGTTAAGACAGTATTAGGATTACTATTATTTTATCCCAGCTTATCTTTAAAAAGCTCCCTTGATATCAACTATTTTAACAATATCTAGTTTAGGTCTTGATAAGGGGCCTGTTATAACATTTGGCTCGAAGGTTTCATTTAGTTTGTATCTTAAGTTACAAGCCTCTAGGGCTCTTAATCTCATTATTGGTTGAGCTCTAAGAGTAAGGGTATCTCCTCTTTGAATTCCGCTTAAATCTTCTAGGTCTTTGAATAATCTCATAGTTTTTGTATTTCCTCTCTTATCTCTGACCTGTACACTGTAATACTCCCCTCCATCATTTTTGGTTCCTCTGGAAATACTTACTATTGTTAAATCCTCAAATTCAAGTATAAGGGGGGGCATATCACTCCCATATGGATTACTCTGTTTATACATATGAGTTGCTATGGTATCTGCTATATCAAAGGCATTAATATACTCTTTAAATGTTTGAGCATTATCCCATCCATCTTGTTCTATTTCTTTAGTTGCTTTTTCTATAACTTTCTCTATCTTAACTATTCCTGCATCTGGGTTTGTTTGTTTGAAATCAGAAAATATTGGATCTAATACTTCATGTAGCTTATCAATACCACCCGTTACCTCCCAAGTTCCTCCTGATGCTTGTGGATGACCTCCATGACCTAATATACTAATCCCATCTTTGGGATTCATCTTAAGGCTTAGTTGAACCATATCTGTTGCGATATTGCCCTCTGCAGGTAGTCTGAAAGAGACACTGTATCTTCCAGGATTTTTATCACTCTCTTTTTTTTCTTCTACCACAACCATAGCTGGTTTGTCATATCTATCTGTTAACTCTCCTGCTATTAATCCTCTTAAACCTTTAATAGGGTCAACATATTTTCGACCTTCAAGTTTAGTTATGATAATGGGGCTATCTAATTCATCATATCCAGACTCTAAGTCTTTTACTATCTTTTGCAAAAGTTCTTCTCTCCTTTCAACTGATACCTCTTGAGCATATGTTAATGTATGCCTGTGTCTTCTATTGCTCTCGTTATCGGATCTTAGTACACAAAAGTCAGCTGCTTCTTTCCAGAACTCTTTTGCTCTTCCTGGTCTCTCCTCTTTTGCACGTCTGTACATTGAGTTGACAAAGGCAGAGACACCATGAGTTAGTAATCTTGATAGATTCCAGTTAATGGATTTAATATGTGTTCCTCGAAGGGAGGTTCTAACTAATCTTAATATCTCTGGTTGGATCCTTTTGATTTCTGCTTTCTCTTGTTCACTTTTAGCATCCCAATAGTCATCTGCAAATCTCTCTATAGCATTCATTCCTGATTTAACTATGGCTCTATTTTCTAATCCACCATCTATACCAACAGAGCCCCCATCTCCAAGTGTAGCGGTAGCCTGAGTAAGATCTAAAAATTCTAAACCGTGTCTTCCATATTCAAAGTAAGAATTAAGACCTCTTAATATGTCAGGCTCTAATCTGTCGTGGATGAGCAATGTTTTTATTGTCCTATTCCAAATCTTGTTTGCTTCATATCTAACCTTTGTTCTTAAATCAGGGATCTCTCCTGTTTTATCATTTGCTGGTACACCACCATATTCATTATATCCTTTCTCAATCAAATCAAAGAACTCCTTCTTTAAATCTCTTAAACTTTTTTTAGAAGTAATTAATTCCTCAACCTTAGCTAATAGTTTTACTTGGAAATATTTCTCATTAGCCTGGATAAAAGTTCTTTTCTCTATTTCTCTGGCTAGTATTCTAACGTATGGTTTTACATATTCTTCTTTCTCATCTCTTTCCATTTCAAATATAGATTTGGGTAGTTGCTTTGCATAATCAAGATAGAAGCGTAGTTCTGAATCAGTAAGCTCTTTTGAATATCTTAACAAGTTTAATCTATCTCTATACTGATTCTCCATATAGGTGGTCACTCTTTGAATATGTCTGTTAGTATTCGATTCATTTAGACTGATTTTTGAATTTAGAATAGAATCTACTAAATGTGATTTGTTTGAAATTGTAACTGGCCAATTCCTCTCTATATCTCTTAGCAATGAAATTGCTTCAACCCTATTATTATTTTTACCCAATTTCTCAGCACTATATTGTAAGGAGTTAAGAATCTCTGTAATACGAGATTTTACTTTTGGTAAAGGTTCTAACTCTAGCCAGAGATCTTCTAGAGATATTTCAATGTTAATATCCTCTGAAATTTTTAAGGTTGTTTCTCTAAATCTATAATTAGTTTCTTTCTTTTTTTCTAAATAACATACCCTGGTAGCTATCTCTTCATATTTCTCGATTCTCTTTCTCCTCTCTAAAGAGTAAAGTTTTTCTGCAGGGGCTTTAACAATTGAATCAGGCTCAAATAGTTGCATAACTCGTTTCATAACTTTTGTTGCGGTTACAGCACCGACAATATCGGATTCTGGATAGCAGACATATTTTCTCTGGATCCTATTAACTTCTTCAACATCAATTTCACCATCTTCATCTGGCATAAGTGCAGCTTCCATCTCTTTGATAAAAGTATCTTCATATCCCTCTCTTACCCATTGAGGATTTACCATTACAACGTCATCTTTACCTTTGAAGTACCTTATACTTTCAATAGAGGAGGTATGATGATCACATACAATTATCTTTAGATTCTCAAATCCTCTTACGAATTGATA
>DFBL01000018.1:0-5397 GCA_002366615.1 Candidatus Dojkabacteria bacterium UBA3081 | reverse complement strand
GGATCTTTATCATATCTATTAATCAATTTGGTTAACTTTCTCTTTAATTCTCTCCGAAGATGGGGGGATAGCTCCTGGTATCCTGATATTAGCTCAATATTTTCTCTAAAGAATTGTAAATCTTCTGGCTCTTCTGCTCCATGCTTTATCATTTCAAAGGTTTTAGCGTCTGTTTCACTTGAACCTGTATCATTAACAATTATTAATGTGTTTCCATCTAATGCAAGATTGAGTAGGTCTGTTGGTTGTACAGCATGTCCCTCAAGTCTAGTATTGAATTTTTGTTCAATCTCTTTAACACCCATATGTTCTAATACCCATCTCCAGTTAATAGAGGCGAAAAATCCATCTTGATCACAATCACCAATAGTAGCTATCTTTTCATCCCTCTTTATAGCCTCATATACCAGTAGTGCTGCTTTATCAACATTTTGTAAAGCACTAGGAGGTTGTTCATTGTTTCTATCTGGAAACATTGCATCAAGCATCTCTCTCTCATTTTTAATATTCATACTCTTGTAGTATTGATTAAGGATTTCATTAGCGACAATTCCTTCTAACATATCTACATATCTTAAGTCTCCATATACAGTATCTGAAAGGGATTCCTTTTTAAGCTGCTCTTGGGAAAATTCAACTCTTCTAGGAGCACCATTATTTTTGAATACAGTTTTGAAGTTGGGAGCAGCAAGTACATCCAGAAGCATCCTTATCTCCAATCCTTTATCATCATATGGATTTATCGTTACAATATCCTCCATATTTTCTAAATCCAATCTGTACCTCCATGCTGGTCTTACATTTCTGATTTTGTAGGGTACAACTATATCTATTAATATATCCTCATCTAATATATCTTGTAGAGCTAAAACAGAGTCATACTCTTTTTCAGTTAGGGTATTAAGATACAAAGCATTTTTCTCTCTTTGGAGTTTCTCAATGAGATTTTGTATATTTACAATATGTTCAGTAGTTAGTGAACTAGATTTGTATTTACCTAAACTATTAAGAGAGTTTTTTAATCTATCTATAGCCCTGTTACAATCTATTTCCTCAACTACATCCTTTAGTATCTCTACTGCTATTTCTTGTTCCTTTTCTGGGAAGAATTCTGGATTATCTGTTTTTTCATCATTGATTGTTCCTCTCCCCTTCTGAATTTGTTCTGCTAAAGAGAGAAGTGATTTCATACTCTTTTCAGAGAGTCTACTAAAGGTATCTTCGGAATCTACACTTTTTGCTTTTTCGAGTATGGATTTAGCATTACTACAAATCATTGCCCTTTTTTCTAAGATACACTTATTACAAAGATTTGGGGAGAGTGGTATTGAACTTCTTAGTAGCTCTGCTCCAGGAGCATTTAGTTTCCAAGCATTAAATACTAGTTGAGTTAATCGATCAATTTCTACGCTACCAGATATCGGGCCATTTGGATCAGAGTAAAGGTCTTGTATAGGGAGGATAATTTCTAAAGCCTCAAGGGAGTCATTTGCAGTTAGCAAATGCTCATACCAGTGGGATGTAATATCCAGAGGTCTTTGTGAGAGTCCTCCTTGTGAATATGGAACTTTATGTTGATCATGTTTATCTATATATGTCGGACGACTCCCATTGATTTTTGAAACTTTCCTTTGATATTCAACTATATTACCTAAATCGATGTTGACACTATCGCTTATTATCTTTGCAATTTTAAGATCTATCTCTTCATCATTTAATTTTTTTTCTCCTACCCATTCCTCTTCACTTATCCAAGTTTCTTTAGAAAGTAATTGGTACCATTTTCCAATATTACTTAGAACATTGATTGGAGAATGTCCCGAAGTAACAAGGTCTTTGATGGCTTCAGATTCCAACATCTTTGTGTATAAAGGTCTATGTAGGCCCTCTTCTCTACTTTCTCTTTGTGCAACAGGTAGGATATCAGCCAAAACGACAACTGGTTCAAAAAGTTCTCCCTTCTTTAATCCTCTTCTTCTTTTTTTTCTTTCTTGAGCACTGTCGTACTTTGTTACATCCGTTTGAGTAAAGACATATATATCCCTTTCTGCTAATTCCTCTTTAGTAAGTAGCACATCTGCTAGTTTTCTTCCTCCAGAGGATATATATCCTTTAAAGATTTCATCTCTTAATCCACGAATAGCTTCTTCTTCTTGTTCTATTTTTTCAGGGGATAAGGCTTCATACCAGACTTTGTAGGCATCAGATAGCTCTTCTTTTGACTTGTTTACTTGAGTAATATTGGCTCTTTCTTCTTTATCAGTCATCTAGTAGGTATTAAATTGTAAGTATATATATTAAAAAAAAGAGGGGACTTTTACGTACCCTTTTAAATTTCCACTTTACTTTTCAAGTTGTATCGCATATTTTTTAGTTTTTGCACTTGTACTAGTTTAATTTTATAGGTTTTAAATCTATTTCAGATTTTTGTAACACAACTAAATTCAGCATACTTAGAAATAGAATTGCTTGTCAAGAAGAAAGAAC
This sequence comes from Candidatus Dojkabacteria bacterium UBA3081, assembly GCA_002366615.1. GTDB lineage: Bacteria > Patescibacteriota > Dojkabacteria > SC72 > SC72 > UBA3081. The sequence goes on along the minus strand of DFBL01000018.1, from coordinate 2,910 downwards.
TTTTCTTTGAATATTGGGATTTCAAGATGAGGATTTTTTTGTTGAAATATAGGGTTAATCTTTTACCTCTAAAAGAGGATGAATATGATTGCTGTTTTGTAAGAAATTACTACTCTTATATTCTATTCCATCATAGATATAGTCGATATAGCCCATGTTAAAATTATCATTGCCTAACAGCTGTTGGGAGCAGTATGAGACTCGGTTCCACCACAAAGCGTCATCATAGTGCTTTCCAAAATCAAAGACTAGGTATCTTTCTTTTTCCGGTCCTTCCCAATGACCACCAGCTTTGAAGAATTTTAAGGACCACTCAAGATTAAGATTGTAGCGATATTTCATTAATGACCATACTCCAACCTCTATACTAATGGAGTCATTATTTTCGATATCATACTCTGTGTAGTTTTTTCCAGGGTGTGTGTCATTGTACTCTTTGATATGTCCAGCAGCGGGGATAATTTGATACCACCCTATAGCTCCAGAGGAGGTGTTCTTCTTTTCATTTCCACCTTGGCTTTCTACTAGTGCAACAGAAAGAAAGAGAGTAAGGAGCTGTGAATCAGAAAGACCAAAAGAGCCTGAGTATTTCTCTATCTGTTTTTGATAGTCAGCTTCATAATCTTTAAATTTGGTATGGGGCCATAGCTCGTTAGCTTTATTCCATATCTCTTTCACTTGTGGGACCCTTTCTACTGTTTCTAAATTTTCAGAGGGGGTTCCATTTAGAAGATTTAGGGTTCTTCTGTAAAGGTCGTAATTACTTTTTAAGTAATGATTTTCATCTATCTCTTGGTTATTTTTTATTAGTCCTACCAAAGATGAACCACCGTAGTAGTCTGCAAGCATTAGACTCATTAAATCATTATTCTTTCCAGTGTTTTCTATCTTTTTAAGAGATTCTGCTAGAGAAATCATTCCAAAGTATATATTGTTTTGGTCCAACTTAGCTTCATCTATTGAGATTGTCATGTTAAAGTGTTTCTCTACTATTGGTAAGACATTAGAAGAATAGAATTGCATAGGACCAACCCTTTGATTAAGAAGGTCTTTATTGCTATCAATTCTCTCCCAATGACCAAGATGAGAACAGATTATTGATGAGGAGAGGGCTTTCATAATATTGGGGTTTAAACCATACTGTTTGTATATATCGGATACATGAGTCTCAATATGTTGTTTATAGATACCAAAGTCTGGATTTTGTTGAGTATACTTCTCATAGTTAAAGATGCCATCGGTGTTTAAGTGTAAAGACTCTTTTGTATGAAACTGCCCATTCAAATCTCTAATATTTTTCTCTAAGGGGTTTTCTTTCTGTTCTCCCTCATATTTCTTTTTAGGGGCACAACCTGATGCAAAAGAAGCGAGAGCGGCTCCTGCTAAAGTTGTACCAGCCATTTTAAGGAAATTTCTTCTGTCATATATTTTTTCAGAAGGTTTTTCAGAAGAAGGCTCATTTTGAGGAACTTGAGCTATCGTATCCTGTTGTATCTCTGTTGGTAGATTATCCATAAATTAGTAATCTTTATATATAATTTTAGTGTATATTCATATATACAAAGTGTCAAATATTACTTTGAGACTTGAATTTTAATATCTTTTTGTATACACTAAGTGCGGTCTTGAATTAAACAAAATACAGTATGTCATACGTGCAGATAGAGAATTTAAAAAGAGAGTATGTTATGAACAAAGAGGTCTTGGTAGAGGCCTTAAGAGGTGTTACCTTCAATATTGAAAAAAGGGAAATAATATCTGTCGTAGGAGCTTCTGGTTCAGGAAAATCAACACTTTTAAATATATTAGGAGGCTTAGATAGGGGGTATACTGGGAAAGTGATGATAGATGAGAGAGATGTAAAGGAGTACAATCCGAACTTTTACAGAAGACATATAGTGGGGACGATATTTCAACAGTTTTACCTAATACCATCTCTTAGTGTAGAAGAGAACATTTTACTTCCAATGAAATTCACAGGAGACAAGGATATAGAAGTTAAAAAGAGATTAGACTATTTACTTGATATGGTTGGTTTAGAAAAAAGAAGAAAGCATTTCCCCAAAGAACTATCTGGAGGTGAGGCTCAAAGAGTTGCAATTGCTAGATCTCTAATTGATACTCCCAAGATTGTATTGGCAGATGAACCAACGGGGAATTTAGATAGTAAAACGGGTGATTCAATTGTGAATTTGTTAAAGGAGGTAAACAAGAAAGAAGAGGTTACAGTAATTCTAGTTACACATGATAGAAGTATTGCAAAGAAGACAGAAAGAGTTATTACTTTAGTAGATGGAAAAAATGTTTAAATATGCTGTTAGTTTAATATTTAGAAGAAAGTTAAGAACCCTACTTACTAGTTTGGGTATCACGATTGCTGTTATGCTTATGACCTTCATACTTTTTGGTATGACTGATTTACAAAGAGCAATACTCACTCAATTTAGCTCTGTATTTAAACCAACGGATCTGTATGTTTCCTCTCAGGACTTTACAATGATGGGAGGGATGATGTCTGCACCTACTAAGGAAGAAGAGGAAAAGGAAGAGGTAATTATTAACAACGATATTAAAGATGAAATAGAGGATATAGATGGAGTAGAGAATGTATACCCTATGTTTATGATCACAGGTTTTGATGTATATCTAGAGGGTGATGATACGCCATATCCTACAAACTTTGTGCAATCCGTTAATCTTTCTGGTAATGACGAGATGTATAGAGAGTTTCAAGGAGATAACCCTGTACTTGGGAAAGAGGGTATTTTTGTTAGTAAGTTTGTTTCTTCCTTTTTTGAGATTTCACAGCAAGACATTATTGGTAAGAGCATTTTCCTAAAGAGTGTTCCTCAAACTTCTTTTGTTTCTGGGGCAAACAGAAATGTCCTGGGCAAGGAGTATGAGTTTAAG
>DFBL01000006.1:2465-4480 GCA_002366615.1 Candidatus Dojkabacteria bacterium UBA3081 | reverse complement strand
AAACATCAGTAATTGCACCAATATTAGGCCGTGCTAAATATTTTGCAATATATGATACAGATACAAAAGATTTAAGCTATATAGATAACCCAGGTGTAAAACAAGCTAAAGGTGCAGGGAATCTTGCTGCTCAAACTCTTGTTGAATTAGGAATTGATAAAGTAGTTACAGCCCATATTGGGCCTAATGCACAAAATGCACTAGAGACTGGAGAAATCGAAGTAGTAAAAGAAAATGGTTTAACATTGGAAGAAGTAATAGAGAAATATTCTAAATAAACACGATGAGAACCATAGCGGTAACAGGTGGAAAAGGAGGAACAGGAAAATCAACTGTAGCATTACTACTTACTATCAAGGCTATTAATAAAGGACTCTCTGTGGTAGTAGTAGATGCTGATGTAGAATGCCCAAATGACTACATTCTTTTAAATAAAAACTCCTTAGGTTGTTCTATATTGGAAGTTAAGGTCCCATATCCTAAGATAGATCTTGATAAATGTAATAGGTGTGGTGAGTGTGTGAGATTATGTCGTGCGAATGCAATAATTACAAAGAAAGATGGTACACCCATTATTCAAGAAGATTTATGTAGCTCTTGTGGAGTATGTTGGAATATCTGTCCTCAGAATGCTATTGCTAAAACAGACAAAATAGTTGGGAATATATACAAAGAGAAAATATTTGACAATTTAATCCTTATTACTGGTCAAAGTTTGGTTGGCCTAAGAGAAACAAGTTCCGTTGTTTCCTCCCTCCGTGAATACATAAAAAATATCTCTTGTGACTTATTGATTATTGATACTGCTGCAGGTTCACATTGTACTGTAATGAGAGCACTCGAAAATGTTGATTATGCATATGCTGTAACAGAACCTACACCACTAGGAAAGCATGATCTACGCATTATTCTAAGAGTGCTTAAAGAGTTAGAAATTCCGAGTGGTATTATCTTAAATCAGTATGACAATGGAGATCAGAAACTAATTTTAAAAATTGCAAAAGAATTTGGAATAGGTATAGAAGGAAAAGTACCATATAGTAAAGAGCTTGCTCAGTACTATTCTTCAGGTCAATTACTGGATATGAAAAATGTTAGCAATATTTTAGAGATGGATAAGGAGTTTTGGTTATGAATATTACAGTAATGTCTGGAAAAGGTGGTGTTGGGAAAAGTATGATATCTTCTTCCCTACTTCATTTTTTTGCAAAAGAAAATCATGTAGTTGGAATAGATTGTGATGTTGATACACCTAACTTGGCGATATGGTTAGGAATAGATAATGAGAACATAAAGAATGCAATTGAAACAGAAAAAATTAGTACAATAGAAAAGCCTATCATAGACAAAACTAAGTGTGTTGGATGTAGTCTGTGTGTTAGTAAATGCCAATTTAATGCTCTAGAGATAGTCGATAACAAAGCATCTTTAATACAACATCGATGTGAGGGATGTGGATTATGTGAAGTTATATGTCCACATAATGCTATAAAATTACAACCTGTAGAAAATGTAACCTTATCAGTATTTAATACTAAATCTGGGATTCCAATAATTCAGGGGCTAATTTCTCCCGGAGAAGCAGAGTCTGGAGAAGCAGTTACAGAGATTAGAGAAATTGCTAAAAAGTATGAGAAAGAAAATACAATATTTATTCAAGATGCGGCTGCAGGTATTGGTTGTCCCGTAATTGCATCTATTGTAGGAAGTGACTATGCAGTAATAGTAGCAGAGCCTACAATGTCTTCAGAGTCAGATATGAAAAGAGCCATTGAACTACTAAATCAATTTTCCATACCTTACGGTATTGTTATTAATAAATATGATATTAACTTGAATGTTTATAATAGAATTAAAGAATTCGCAAAAGAGAATTATTTAGGAAAGATATCTTATGATAAAGATATTGTAAAAGAATTGATTAAAATGAATCCTGTTGTTGAGAGCGATTTAGGAATAGTAAAAGAGTTGGAAAAGGTATATATATCCTTAAGAAAGGGGATTAGTGAATAAAA
>DFBL01000006.1:0-2410 GCA_002366615.1 Candidatus Dojkabacteria bacterium UBA3081 | reverse complement strand
TGTATGTATTACGAATTTTCTGTTTTAATTAGGGAAATTGAAACTCTTTCTGTAGCTTTTAGAGCTATAGTTGTATACATAAAATATTTATTTATAGACTCGGCTGTTGAATTATAATCATTATCATACCTAAAATAATCAACCCATATTTCTCTCATTCTTAATAACTCTTTATATTTTGGGTATGTTAATTCAGATTTTTTAGATAAATCAAAAAGTTCCAAGGAACGATTAAACGCTAATTGAGCATACTCCTCATTTCCTTTTTCTCTCCAATTTATAGCTCTATATACCTCACTACCTATATTTGCCATCTGTTCTAAAAATGTTTTATCCAACCATTTACCTTTTGCTTGTTTTTTATGTTGAATAGCACTCATTACTCAGCTATTTTAGAATTAACTATATCTAAAATCTTCTTCTGAATATCTTTGTCATCTACTCCGCGAGAATTATTATTCTGAGATGGTCTTAGATTGATCATTGAGTCAAATTCTACCCTCTCTGTTTTATCTAAATCCGGATATATATTTATACCCCAGAGATTCTCCTGCTTAGATCCTTTCTCAAGTAAATACGCTTCTTGATCAGAATGCAACTCTGCATCTACAACTAGGAGTTCCTCCTCTACATCTACTACAGCTTTCACTAAATTCCCAAACAACTTAGATGCCATTGTTTTTAACTCTTCTATACTAATTTCCTTTTCTATTATTTTCATATCTCTAGTATATCAAGAATGAGGTATTTTTTCTTTTTTTGCTATTTTTTTTCTCTTTCTTAGTTCAAAACCTATCCTAACAAAAAACAAACACTCATAGAATAGCTACCCATTTCTCAATCAAGTTTTGTGCTGATCCCGAGGAATATATAAAAGATAAAAAGTTTTTATTTGAGGATGGCGATAGTATCACCAAAAAGAACCAAGCTTTACTCCTTAACTGATGATAAATAAATTAGTAATCCTAGTTACTAGTTCTGTTCTCACTAAGAAGAGTATAATTAATTGAAATTTCACTTGGTGAAATCTCCACAAGTCTTTCAGTATCTTCCCCAAGATCTATAATGCAAAATACTTCATTAAAAAAATTGGGTGAATATTCTATATCTACTATAAAGCCTACTTCACCAAACCGACTGAATACCACTTCATCACCTAACCTTACAAGCATAGTTCGTTCTAAATCTGTATAGGCAACACATACTCCTTCGTTCTGCAGTCTTTTGGGAGTCCTACGGAAAATCTGTAAACCTCTTCTCTGTTTTTTCCCCTCCTTAGTTTTATCAACTGAGGCAAAATACAAAAAACCAAGATTTTCCGAACTGTTCTTCTTCAACTTAATCCGCCTTAATTGATACTCATTCAATTGATCTTCTAGTTCAGCAATACCCCTCATGACTTCATGTTGGGTCTTACTCGTTCCAAATTTATTTTCATCCCCATATCCTGGAAGACGCCTACTTTGTTTCAAAAAAGATTTATCGTTAGAATTAGAAATCTCTTCGCTACCAAAACTTTTTTCTAAACACATATTAAAAACTCTAATGTTAATATTAGGATTATATCAAGATTAAATATTTTAAACTAGTATATTAGAGCATTTTCATACTGTCTCTTTAAATCTAACTCCCATCCCTTACTTCTAACCCCCAGATTAAGATTCTGGCTATCTATAAACGCATAATTAATCTCATTCTGATTAACACTCATAAAAAGATATTTTACTTAGGATATATTAAGAAGTCTTTAACTAATATCAATAATGAGATATAAATGAATAGGATGGATCCTGAATCAGAACCAATAAATATGAAAGACAAAATTAAATCGAATTATCGTACTGAAACCATCTCTACCTCTATAAATCAATTACACACCTCTCTTAATACTTTCGGTATTAATGATTACGACATTCCCAATACAGAAATCAAATTTAAAAAACAAGAAAGTAACAAATCAGAAAAACAATCTCTACTACTAGGACATGTAGAGGTATATCCTAGTAAATCAAACCCCGTTGAAATTGTATTTGATGAAAGATTCTCTACCAAGGAAAAAGAAAAGACATATGTACAACAATTACATGAAAGAGGTATTGAATATGTAGGAATGCAGGAAGCTCTTAAACATGAATTAGCACATATATCTATGTGGTCTATTAGTGATCAAGAAAGGCAAGCAGCTACTAGAACAATAGATGAAGGATGGGCTAATCTAGTACAGAAAACAACAGAAACACTTCCAATACAACAAACTAAAAAAAACATTAAACAACTACAATCCCAAAAACCAGAAATACTAGATAGATGCTTAGACTTTAGTAAAGTAACTACCTATGAAGAGAAACTTAATACAGCAGAATCTAAAACCGGACAAGCCCTACTGCTATGGATACACCAAGAGTATGGT
>DFBL01000050.1 GCA_002366615.1 Candidatus Dojkabacteria bacterium UBA3081 | reverse complement strand
TAATACGTAAGAAAAAGAAAAGAAGAATCCTAATCGTAGATGAGGCATGGTATATGATGCAAAGAGAGGACTCTGCAAGATTTATGTATTCAATTGCAAAAAGGGCAAGAAAATACTATCTAGGTCTTACAACAATAACTCAGGATGTCTCCGACTTTATGAACAATGAAATGGGAAGAGCCATAGTCTCAAACTCCTCTTTACAACTCCTCATGATGCAAAGCCCCTCTGCATTAGATAACCTACAAACACAATTCAATCTCTCTGATGGAGAAAGGAATTTCTTACTCAATTGTGATAGAGGACAGGGCCTGTTCTTTGCCGGTCCAAATCATGTCGCTATTCAAGTACTTGCTAGTGTACAAGAAAATGAACTAATTACATCAGATCCTAGAGAGTTAGAAAAGAGAAAATTAAGAGAAAAAGGAGAAGAAGTAGTATCAGATATTGATGAATTAGCACAGATATTTGACCCTCCAGTTTCCCAAAAGCATATAGAGGTCGATAAGGGAAGACAGCAAGAAATTATCGAAACTGCAATGGGAAGAAAAGAAGAGGAGATGGAACAGATTAGAGAAGAAAGAGAAAACTATCAAAAACAATTAAAAAAAGAACTCAAAGAACAAGAAGATCTTTTAAATCCCCAAAAAGGAGAGCTCAACAAATCTTTGAAAGATTTAGTCGAAGAAAATACTCTTACTGGACAGGTAATGAAAGATAGAAGAGAAATACAAGAAGGTAAATTCCATATTACACCTCAAGGAATAGTGGGAGATGACAATGAACAACAACCAAACCAAAAATAGTAATAAATATATAGTGACGGGAGACACTAATATACAAGATTATCCTGTTAAGGAGAATAAGCAGGAGAAAACGAAAACACCCAATATTAGGAGTGCTCAACAGAGGAGAGCAGGAGAGGCATTGAAATTATCAAATCCTTTCAAAGGTGTTTAACTTAGAGGCCCTTGATCTGGAAGAACATATTCCTTAAGATTTTCTGGTGTAATAACTATCGGAACAGGTTTCCCTTCTATAATTTCTCTAGCTACACTTCTAAGCAGTGTATATATATTCCTTTCAAGTTGACGAATTCCTGCATCAAAACCAACGGGCCTTATTATCAATGGCCACACCTCTTCGGATATCTCAACATACTCCTTGTTAAGCCCCATCTTTGATAGAGCAACAGGAAGTATATACTTAGTAGCAATAACTTTTTTGTCTTCATCATTGTAACTAGTGAAACGAATTACCTCTAATCTATCTAGCAAAGCAGTAGACAGTCCCCCTAAGTTATTTGCTGTACATATAAAGAATACTTTAGAAAGATCAATAGGATAATCTATATAGTGATCAATAAAATTTGAATTCTGTTCAGGGTCTAAAATTTCAAGAAGAACAGCCATAACATCATTTAAGAGACCTTTGTTTACACTAGCCTTCTCTATCTCATCAATTAGAATTACAGGATTCATGCTTTGAGTTCTAATCAAAGCTTTAGCTATCTGGCCTGGTTCCGAATCAATCTCATACCTTGGAACACCTCTTAATGTCCTAACGTCCCCTATTGCACCAAGAGATATCCTAGCAAATTGTCTACCCATAGAGGTAGCTATTGATTGTGCAATTGAGGTTTTACCTACACCCTGTAATCCAACAAAAAGTAGTACAGGAGAATTCACATTCTCCTCTTTTTGTACATAAGATGGATCCCTATTCGTCCTAATCTTTTTTAATTGCATAACCGAAAGATAGTCCAGTATCAGATTCTTAACAGTATCCATACCGTAGTGAGTAGAATCCATAATCTTTCTTGCGTTTTGGATATCAAGATTGTCCTCAGTTATTTGTCCCCAAGGTATTCTTGTTACCCAATCTACATATTTATATACAGTTTCAAACTCTGAGCTATAATTACCCCACTTAGCCATACGTCTCAATCTATTAACAGACCTCATTGTCTCCTCTTTTAATTCCACAGGAACTTTAGAGGATGTTAATTTGTTTTGTAGCTGAACTATCTCAGAGATAATTTCATCAGGAACCAATTGTGTTGTATTTTGAGGTTGGGCAGTATGTAAATCCATATCAAAATATATCATATTAGGCATACGGTTTCTTGACCTATAACATAAGAGATCTTTGAAAGAATTTTTAATAATAAAGATAGAGACTAACTTAGGCCACTTAAAACAGCTTCCTTTAAGCTATTAGCAGCATATATTACATCCTCTCTATTATTGTATATCCCTAAACTAAATCTTACTGTTGGTCCAACACCAAACCTATCATGCAAAGGCTCGGCACAGTGATATCCCTCTCTAAAAGCAATCCTCTTTTTATTCAGAAACTCACTTATACTCTCTCCCCTTTTATCATTCTCTACCTTGGTTACATCCTTACATCCTCTAAATGTGAATCCTTTAATATTAAAAGCTATCGCTCCATATTTAGCTTTACTATTATTAGGACCGAAATGCTTAAACCAATCTATAGAATCAAACTGTTTAAGAAAAAAATCAATTAATTCCTGTTCATGCTCAACAATACTTTCCCATCCACCTACACTCTCAACCCTTTTGCTTAACCAATCCACTGCTACTCCTAAAGCTATTCCACCTGCAATATTAGGAGTCCCCGCTTCAAACTTCCATGGTAATTCATTGTATTCAAAACCATTCTTAGATACCAAAGAGACCATTTCTCCCCCTCCCATCCAAGGAATCAATTTATCAAGATACTTACGCTTACAATACAGTACTCCACTTCCAGTTGGGCCATACACCTTATGTCCAGAAAAAACTAATGCATCACAATTAATCTCCTTTACATCAACCCTTATCCTAGCAACACTTTGAGCTGCATCTAAGACTGTAAACGTATTAACACTTTGTGCAATCTTAAATATCTCTTCCACATTATTCTTAACCCCTAAAACATTCGATATGTGTACAAGGGAAACAATCTTAATCTTTTTCCCATACTTTTTAACTAAAGCAGTAAACCAATCAGTATCCAAGGTATAGTTATCTTTAACTGGGATATACTCTATTCTAAACTTTATACTCTTTTGTAAGAGCATCCAAGAAACTATATTACTATGATGCTCCATTTCACTTACAACTACTATATCTCCATCCTTTAACAAATCTTTACCAATTGTATTAGCTAAGAAATTTAAACCCTCAGTACTGTTTCTAGTAAATATTATCTCCTCATATGAATCTGCATTAAGAAATTTAGCTACACTCTCATGAGCTTGTAACCAATACTGGGTAGCCTGTAAAGATAGGTCATATGGACCTCTATGAATATTTGCATTCTCTTTCTCGTAATACTGTTTTATTCTATCTATCACAACTTGTGGTTTTTGTGTTGTAGCAGAGCTATCAAGATATACAATACCCTTTCTAAAAGAGGAACTACTAATTATTGGAAATTCTTTTCTAATACTATTAAACATATATATAACAGGAAATAATTAAAAATTCTTCCACATTCTACTAGCTTGTACAGTCATATCCCCCTTGTATTTACTATTCAGTCCCTTACTGCCGTATGGCCTCTCACAATTCTTATCCAACTCTTCAAAGGATAATTGTGCTATTTTCATACCTGCATATATTCTAATAGGTAAGGGAGAGAGATTAGCAATTTCTAGTGTTAATCTCAGCTTATTACCAGGATCTAAAAATCCTGCAGTTGCATGTATTATTAATCCCATTCTTGCTAAAGAGCTCTTTCCTTCAAGTCTAGCAACATGCTTAGAATTTACTCCTGTAACTTCAATAACATTTGCAAGTATGAATTCTTTTGGTTTTAAGGTATATCCCCTTTTATCATCTATCTCTAACTTTATCATCAAGTCTTCAATGGGTTGTTTAACATCAATTATTTTACTATTCTTTGTATCAAACACCAAAATACTGTTGTCTAGATGTAAATCATAAGAGGCTGGTTGAATATATTTTTCAGAAAAAGGCTCTATATATATATCTCCACTCTTCCTTTTCTCCTTTATACTTCTATCTGAAAGTATCATTACTCTTACTATTAAATATTAACTTCTATCTACAAACTGTTCCTTAGATTTTGGATCAGGTTTCTCAATACTTTTTAGTAAAGAATACCATATACTATCTTGTAGATTTAATAGCTCTAACCATTTGTATACTAATACTCTGTATGATATATGCCCTCCCTTTCTTGTTCTTAGATTAATCGTGTACTGTAAATCATCAAAGGATGCATAGAAACAGTATTTAGTACTATGTGCATGGGGTAGGAGATATTTAGTATATTCTTTAGAGACCTCTTCTGGCATATATTCTTTGGATTCCTTCCTCCACTTCTTTATCATCGAGTATGTACCTACTAATGAGCTTTGATACTCCTTTCTTAATTTATCTAACTCTTTAATTCCTAAATAGTTACATAGAAAGAGACAATCTTCATTATTCCTATCTAATTCATTATCAATATCCATTTCATCATGGAAAAGAGGTATGAATCTTTCAAAACTTCTATGCCTATTTAAATCTTTTAGAGTTCCCAATGTTGCCATTCCCTCTATTTTGATAGCTCCAGACTGACCAATATTTCCTAGTAGGTTATGATTATTATGATTCTCAAAGATAATCTCACCAACCTTTTTACCCTCTTCAAAGTCAAATTCCAACTCCTTTTTACTTCCTAATGGATTAATTAACATTTCATAATGGGTAATTAAATCCTCTATGGTATTCTCATTGTATTTAACCAAACAGGAATCCCCCTCACATCCTTGATTAATATACTTTCTTTGTTTTGAAATTGTCTCCTTTAAATATTTTAAAACATCTCTTGTAGAATTTCTTCTACAACAGTTAGCATCAGTATGTCTAATTAGTCCATCTGCCTCCCTAATATATTTAGGTATCTCTATATCAGACTCTCCTAGTAGATTAAAAAGCAAATTCCCTATCTCATTATCAACAATGTCATCATTTGCATTAAGGTAGGATATTAATTCAGACCAATTTCTTGCAGACATAACGGCTGCCATACTTGTATTAAGACCGTATGGAAGAAGATATCTCGCAGTATCAAATGTCCTTGCTTGTAAAGCAACTTTCTCTTCTCTATTTTTTTCATTTATCTTAAAATACTCTTTAAGAGCTACTTTAGTTTTTTTAAGTAGTCTTCTGTAGTCTGCCATCTCTTTAAGCATTATCTTTTCATACTCTTTTCGTATATCTACATCACTACATATCTCTTTTGGTATTTTTACAAACTCTGGACTTTGAAAATTCTGATACCTAGTAGACCTCTCTTGACCAGAGATAACGGCGTTAAGATAGAAGATTTTCATAGCAGTAAACATAGGGATATTTTCAATACAAACAAAAAGATCTGCCATATCTCCTACTGACTTATGACCATATCCATGGAATATCTTTTCTAGTCTCTCTGCTGCATCTGTATTGTTATCGATAATTTCCTTAGCAATATCTACTATAGAGTCTGCAGACCTACTGTATCTTGCTCCAAGATATGCATTTATTGAGGGTTGTTTCTGATTAGAATTTTGTAAAAGGGTATGTACCTTAAATTTGTTCCAAAGAGATTGTGACCTTATACTAGCTATTTGTAAATTCTTTCTGAAGGTTCCTTTCATTTGTACTGGATTACAAGTTATCTATACCTGGAATTAGGAATTTCCTAGTAAACTCCTTTACCTCTTCTCTTATCAACTTAAGTTTCTTTTCTGATGTATCCCTTAGTGCCCTATCTATATATTCAGCTATTTTAACCATATCTTCCTCTTTCATTCCTCTAGTAGTAATTGCAGGTGTCCCAATTCTAACTCCTGATGGATCCCAAGGTTTTCTTTCGTCATGAGGGATACTGTTCTTGTTTAGAGTAATATTTACACTTCCCAAGATATCTGAGGCTTCTCTACCAGTCATATTTACACTTTTTACAGTATCTACTAAAAAGAGATGGTTATCTGTTCCTCCTGAAACAATATTAAATCCTTTCTCTATTAAGGTATCAGCTAATACTTTAGCATTCTTAACAATCTGTTTAGAATACTCTTCAAACTCTTTACTTTGAGCCTCCTTTAAAGCTACTGCTATCCCTGCTGTAATATGGTTGTGTGGACCTCCCTGAAGGCCAGGAAATACTGCTTTGTCTATAGCCTCTCCATACTCCTGTTTACACATAATCATAGCCCCTCTTGGACCTCTGAGTGTCTTGTGTGTAGTAGTTGTAACTATATCTGAAATACCTATAGGAGATGGGTACTGATTAGTAGCAACTAGTCCTGCAACATGCGCTATATCAGCAACAAGTATTGCACCTACTTCATCTGCTATCTTTTTAAACTCTTTCCAATCAATTATTCTTGAATATGCACTAAACCCACTCCATATTAATTTAGGTTTGTGATCTAGCGCTATCTTTCTTACTTCATCGTAATCAATATATCCTTCCTTGTTTACACCGTAACTAACTGAATCAAAATATTTACCACTAATCGATACCTTAAAACCGTGTGTCAAATGCCCCCCAGCAGATAACTCCATTCCCATTGTCCTATCTCCTGGATTTAGGAATGCTAGATGCACTGCTAAATTAGCAGGAGAACCAGAGTATGGTTGTACATTAACATGCTCTGCATTAAATACCTCTTTTGCTCTTGATATACACTCCTTTTCAATCTCATCAATATATTCATTCCCACCGTAGTACCTTTTGTCTGGATATCCTTCTGAGTATTTGTTAGTAAGAATACTTCCCATCGCTTTAAGTACATTAGAGCTAACATAGTTTTCAGAGGCTATTAATTCTATACCTTCTTTCTGTCTTTTTGCTTCTTGTTTAATATATTTAAATATGATGTCTTTATTCATTTCTTTCATATATATCAATTAAATTACTAAACAGAGAAGCTATTGTCATAGGGCCTACACCTCCAGGAACAGGAGTAATATATCCGATCTTCTCCTTAACTGATTCAAAATCTACATCTCCTACTAACTTCCCTTCTGCATTTCGG
>DFBL01000002.1 GCA_002366615.1 Candidatus Dojkabacteria bacterium UBA3081 | reverse complement strand
TTCTTTCCATTCTACCCTCTCTTAGTTTGTTTTTAGGTAGCATATTCTTTACTGCTAAATATATAACTCTTCTAGAATCTTTCTCAATCTGCTTATTAAATACTATCTCTTTTAATCCACCCGGGTAACCTGAATGTTTATAATATATCTTCTTAAATTCTTTACCTCTGGTAAGTTTTACTAAATCAGTATTTAGTACAACAACATAGTCCCCACAGTCTATATTTGGAACTATCTCTGGTTTATCTTTCCCTATCAAAAGAGAAGCTATTCTGGTAGCTACTCTTCCAAGTATTTGATCTTTAACATCAACTGTATACCAGTTTCTTTCAATATCTTTTTCTTTTGTCCAAGTTGTTTTGTACTTCATATTTTTACTATATATATTTTAGAGACTAGATCTTGTCCTAGCTCTTTCTTTCTTAATTGGTTCTATCTTCTTAGATACCTTCTTCCTTCCTATATTAACAATTTTCTTTTGTAGTTCTTCTGGAAGTTCTTTCTCTTCTTTTTCTACCTCTTTTTTCTCTTTAGTTTCCTCTACTTTCTTTGTTGCTTTTGCCTTTCCTTTAAATCCAACTATTTCAACAGTAGAAAGCTCTGTATTATCACCATCTCTAAATCCGCTTTTTTTAATGGTTACTTTTACAGATTTCTTCTTTGCTAATTCAAAAGCTTTGTCTACTAATTCTTTTTTACCAAAAATTCTATACAACCTCCTTGTTAAGGAAATATCTTTTTCTCCTTTCTTTCTTATCTTACTTAATACTGACTCTAACTCTCCCTTTAAAACCTTAGCTTTAACAGAGGATGTCTCAACCTTTCCACTTTGTAGAATTGATCTTAATTGGTTTTTAATTAAGGCTTTCCTGTGTGATGTCTTCTTTCCTAGTTTTTTAATACTATTCCTCTTGTACATTCTTACTCACCTTTAATATTAATACCGTACTGATTAAGTAATTCTACTACTTCATTTAGAGATTTATTTCCAAATCCAGAGAGATTAAGTAGATCTTCTACAGAAGCTCCCTTTAAATCTCCAATTGTTTTGTAACCTCCAGAAAGTAATCCTGTTTTAGATCTTTTAGATATTGGCAAATCCTCTATTCTTAAATCTATTATCTCTTCTTCTTCCTCTACTTCCTCTTCTACCTCTTCTACTTTGTTAATCTCTTCTGCTCTTTCCTCTACCTCTTTTTTAGAAAGGCCCATTGCTATCAATACTTTACCTGCGAACTCTTGTAGTATCAAAGATGAATCCATGAGCGCTTGCTTGGGAGATATACTTCCATCTGTTTGGACACCTATAATTACTGCATCAAGGTCTGTTTCTTGTCCCTTACGAGTTTGTTCCACGCTAAGAATGACTTTTTCTATAGGGGTAAAATCACAATCTACTGGAATCATTCCTTCTGCAGATCTATCTAGTAAGGTTGCATCTTTGTATCCTACTCCTGATTCAACAACTAAATCAATAACTAGTTCAGATGAGTCATCTGTTAAATGTGCAATAACTACATCGGGGGTAGCTACTGTTATACCAGCCTCTACTTCAATATCAGAAGCCTTAACCTCTTTCTTACCTTTAACATTAATCTTACAGTTCTTTACTTCATCGGAATCAACCTTAAACTTTACCTGTTTAAGATTAAGAATGATTGATACAGCATCTTCTTTAACTCCCTTTATTGTAGAGTACTCATGTTTTGCACCCTTTACTTTTATAGCTGTAATACCAGAACCTTTTAGACTGGAGTACAGGATTCTCCTTATAGAGTTCCCTAGGGTATGTCCATATCCTCTTGGTAAAGGAGCTATCTCATACAAACCTGAATTTCCAGCTTCTTCTCTAACAGTAACCTTTATATCTTTAAATGCTTCCATTAAATATTTTAAAACAATTTATTATCTTGAGTAGTACTCGATTATTAAATTTTCACGAATACCTTCATCTACTTCATCTCTAATTGGCAGTCTAGCAACCCTAGCCTTGTTGTCCTTTATCTCAATCCAATCTGGAACTGGGAAGAACTTCTCACTAGGAGCTAACTTTGCAGTTTTTAATTCAATAGTATCTCCCTCATTGACTTCATAGGAGGGGATGTTAAATTTCTTTCCATTTAAAAGGACATGCCCATGAACTACGAATTGCCTTGCTGCAGCCCTAGATGGTGCTAATCCTGCTAGGTATACGACATTATCTAGTCTTAGTTCTAAGAGTCTTAGTAGTTCTAACCCTTTATCAGAGCTATTTATCTTTGATCTTCTATCAGCTTTAAAGTAAAGATTTTTAAACTGCTTCTCTCTCATTCCATATGTTCTTTTTACCTTCTGTTTCTCTCTTAGTTGTATTCCGTAGTTAGAGAGTCTAGTTCTTCTCTTGTTCCCATGTTGTCCAGGAGGAAATGGCTTTCTCTTTATTCCAGCCTTATCAGAAAAGGATCTCGCACCCTTTAGATTGAGGTTTACTCCCTCTCTTCTACTTAATCTTTCTTTTGGTCCTGTATATCTACCCATTTAAATATATGAATTCTAAATATTATTTCCTTGGAGCTTTTCTTGGCCTACATCCATTATGTGGAATAGGGGTTTTGTCCATTAGCATACTAATCTTTAAACCTGCAGAGTCTAATCCCTTAACAGCAGCGTTTCTTCCTGCTCCAGGTCCTTTAACTATAACTTTCACTTCTCTGAGTCCATACTTCTTTATAGCTTTCTCTGCTGCATCTGCTGCGGCTTTTGTAGCAGCAAAGGCTGTACTTCTTCTTGCACCTTTAAAACCAACAACAGGAGGAGAGCCTTGTACTAATACTTCTCCATTTTCATCTGTAATTGAGATTATTGTATTGTTAAATGTAGCCTGTACTGTTGCTATCCCGCTACTAACCTTTCTCTTTTTCTCTTTCTTTACTTTGGTGGTTGCCATATTTATGCTATGTCTTTTCTAATTTACGCTTAAGACCTCCAACAGGTCTACTCTTACCTTTTCTAGTGCGAGCGTTATGTCTCGTTCTTTGACCTCTTACAGGTAATCCTAATTTATGTCTAATTCCTCTGTAACATCTAATATCTTTTAACCTTTTTATATTTCTGAAGATCTTCTGTCTAAGTTCTCCCTCTACTTCAAAATTTTTATCTAGATATCCTCTAATTACATCAAGTTCACTTTCACTCAAATCTTTAACAAACATATTTAGATCTATCTTTGTCTTTTCACAGATCTCTTTTGCAGAGACCTCTCCTATTCCATATATACTCATTAAAGAGACCCATACTCTTTTATCATTTGGTATTTCTAATCCTGCTACTCTTGCCATTTAAAAATATATAACAATATGTTAATTAACCTTGCCTCTGTTTATGTTTAGGGTCTTTCTTGCAGTAAACATATACACGTCCATTACGTGTAACCGTATAGCAACCCGAACATCTTTTTTTTACAGAAGCCTGAACTTTCATTTTTATTTCATTCTATATGTTATTCTCCCCTGCGTTTTATCGTATGGGGTCATCTCTATCCTTACTTTATCTCCTTCTAAGATTCTAATGTAGTGCATTCTCATCTTACCAGAGAGATATCCTACTACTTCTTTCTTCTCGTCATTAACTTCAATCTCGACAACAAACTTCGTATTTGGTAAGCATTCCTTTACTACACCTTCGAATTCATATACTTTCTTTGTATCTACAGTCATAAATAACGATTTAAGTAAATAAATAGAGTCCCGTGATTATATCAAAGCTTTGAACTTTTTTCAAAGGTTTAATAGTGTATTTACCTTGAAATCACAACACTCTACAGAAACGAGTTAAGCATATCAGAAAGAAAGATGTTTTACAACCCCATTTTTTGTATTAATTCTTGGTTTATCTCTTCTATTGTTGGACTTGCATCTATCTCTATTAAAACTCCCCTTTCTCTATATACCTTGAGTATCTGAGCTATACTATCGTTGTACTCTTTCAATCTTATTCTCATCTTATCTGGTTGATCATCTTCTCTTTGGATTAGTTTTGTTCCACATTTATCACAGTATCCTTCTACTTTCTCTAGTTTATATTTCTGATGGTATGTAGTATCACAGTAGGGGCATATTTTTCTCAGAGACATCCTTTCTATAGCCATTTCTTCAGAGAGAGTAAAGTGAACAAAATGGTCAAGAGATCTTTCACAGCTCTCTAACAAATTATCAAAAAGCTCTATCTGTCCTAGACTTCTAACAACTGATACAAAGGCCCAATGTTTTTCAGAATCAAATCTTTTAACCCATTTTTGTAACATACTATACGTAAGTTCATCTGGCACAAATTGTCCCTTTGACCAGTACTGATAGGCTTTGAAAGCCTCTATATCTCCCTCCTTATACATAGCTCGAAACATTGCACCAGTACCAATATTTTCAAATTCATACTTCTTTACTAATAGGTCAACTTGGGTATCTTTTCCACTTCCAGATGGTCCATGAAAGAGTACTGTTTTCATTTGTTTAAGGGTAGAAATCTTATATATATGATAATATCACACTAGCAAAATTAGAGATACTTTGAGTAATCTCTAACTACTATCATTGAGGATACTTCTCTTCTAATATCTAATACAACACTGGTCATAATCAAAAGTCCTGTTCCAGTTATAACGGTGACAGTCATAAGGTTAAGTTGTATTAATATATTTGGTAGGATGGATATGAATGCTAAAAATGGTGCCCCTATTGCTGCTAATCTAAAGGCAATATGTTTGAGATGAGTTGCGGTATTTTTACCTGGTCTAATTCCTGGTACAAAGCCTCCCTGTTTTTGTAAGTTTTCTGCTAACTCCTCAGTCTTAAATACAACTGTTAGGTAGAAGAGAGCAAAAGCTACTACAAGAACAAATGTTAATATGTTACTAAAGTAGGGATTGTTTAATAGGTCTATTACCTTCGTAGTTATATCTACAACCTTATCACTTACATTTCTACTTAATACAAATTTCCCTATTAATTGTGGGAATGATAACAGGGATACCGCAAATATCACTGGCATTACACCAAATTGAGTCATTTTGATTGGTATATAGCTGTCCATAGAGCCACCCATTCTTACTCTGCGAGAGTATTGGACCTTAACTTTCCTTTCTGCTTCAGATATATATATTACTGCTACAACTAAAATCAGGGTAACAAGTATAAATACGGTCTTTTGTAGAGTATCCATTAATCTAAAGTTGTTACTTACTGTCCCTGGTATTCCTGCCACTATTCCTAAAAAGATTAGGAAGGAGGAGCCTCCACCTATACCACTTTCTGAAATAAGTTCACTAAACCACATAACAATTACAGAACCTGCTGTTAGGGTAGAAATCATAGTGATAAGTTGAAGTGTTTCCAATTGTCCTACTAAACCAAAACCTCTTAGGGTTGAATATATTACAAATGATTGCATAACTGCTAATGGAACTGTGAGAAATCTTGTATACATACTTATCTTTCTTCTCCCCTCTGGTCCCTCTTTCCTCATCTCTTCTAGCTTAGGTATTACTGTTCCCATAAGTTGAAGGATGATTGATGCATTTATATATGGACTTAAACCTATTGCTCCAATAGAGGCTGTTTCTAATACACCTCCAGAGACTGTAGAGAGTAGATCTCCAAAATTACTTCCTTCAAAAAGCTGAGTTATGGCATCTGCAGGAATTCCTGTAACAGGGATTGCTGCTAATAGCCTATATACGAGTAAGATAACTAGGGAAAACAAAATCTTCTTACGAATCTCCTTTGTATTGAAGATCTTTTTAAGGGTTTCTATATATTTATTCATTGTAAACAGAGGTTACTTTACAGTACCACCAGCTTTCTCAATCTTTTCTCTTGCACCATCAGATATTGGCAATCCATTAATAGTTACTTTCTTTTTTATTTCTCCCATTCCTAATATCTTTACATTTTTAGTTCTTTTAGCTATTAAAGCCTTTTCTTTGAGAGATTCCAAAGTAACTATCTCACCACTTTTATAGTTATCATTTAGTATATTTATATTTACAGCTGTATATACCTCTTTATCAGCCTTATTAAATCCTTTGTATTTAGGAATCCTTCTGAAGAAAGGTACATTACCTCCTTCAAACATTATTAATGATTTATGACCAGCTCTAGATTTCTGACCCTTAGTACCTCTGGTTGCTGTATGTCCACCAACACCAGAACCGTAACCTCTTCCGAGTCTTTTTCCCTTTCCTTTTCTATTTTTTCTTTTAGGTATACTTTCTAAATACATATCATTTTTTTATTACTTTATTTTTCTCCTCTTTTTTAGTTTCTTTCTTAACTTCTTTCTTCTTTCCTGGTTCTGTCTTTTTAGGCTCTTCTTTTTTCTTTGTAACTCTCCTTTGTGAATATCTTCCCCTTGAGGAACCTCTCCCTCTATTATGGGATTTTCTCTTTTCTGCTCTCTCTTTAGCTTTCCTTTTCTCCCTTTTTATTTGTTCCTCTTTATCAACCTCTTTCTTTAATTCAACCCTTTCTCTCATATCTCTCATTTTTCTTAATACTCTTTTGTTTCTTAATCTCTTAAGTGCCTCATATGTTGCATATGCTGTTGCTATACTATCTGTACTTCCTAGAAGTTTCCCATATACATTATCTATTCCAGCTAATTCTAAGACCGTTCTAACAGAGGAGCCTGCAATGACTCCAGTACCTGGTCTTGCTGGTCTTAATAGGACTTTTACTGCTCCCTCTTTATGTAAAATCTCATGAGGGATTGTATCTCCAGTTAGTTGAATCTTAAACATTTTCTTAATAGCGATTCTCTCACCCTTTTCAACTGCACTTCTTGTATCAACGCCTCTTCCAAGACCTACACCAACAGAGCCCTTGTGATCACCTGCAACTACCATTGCACTAAATCTTAATCTCTTTCCACCTTTGGTTACTTTCGCAACCCTTCTTATGGAAACAGCTTTTGTATCATATTTTCTTTCTTTTCTTTCTTTGTAGTTTCTAGCCATATTATCTTTAAAAAACTAAATTTTAACTCCATTTTTTCTTAATTCATCTGCAAAAGAAGCTATTAATCCATGATATTTATATCCACTTCTATCAAATACCCCAGATTCATATTTCTTTTTCTTAAAATCAGTCGCAAACTTTTTTGCCATTTTTAATATCTCTTTCTCTTTCTTTTTACATACCATACTCATCAAGACTTTAGATGATTCATCGTTTGCTAACCCAGCATAGAAATATTTGTTACTCTTAAAAATAAATATCCTAGGTATAGAAGATGTCCCACTTAATTTCTTCTTTATATGTAGCTTTCTTCTTTGTCTTTTTTGTTCTTTATTTTTCTTCATAGTTATTCAATTATACTTGTTTTAGAACTCTTTCTTCTTACGTACTCTCCTGCATATCTAATCCCTTTTCCTTTATATGGTTCTGGTTTTCTAGTTGCTCTTACTTTAGCTGCGAATTCTCCTATTTTCTGTTTATCATATCCCTTCAAAATAATCTCTGTTTCCTTTGGAACTTCTATTAATATTCCTTCTAAGCTTTCAAATTTTACAGGGTGATTTAAACCTAAACTAAGTACTAGAGTGCTTCCTTCCATCTTTGCTCTATATCCTACTCCTACTAATTCTAATTTCTTTTCAAACCCATGCTTTATACCATATATTGCGTTAAATATTAACATACGGATTGTTCCATGTATTGATTTCGATTGCTTTTCATCATTTACTCTTGTAACGATAACTGTATCTTCTTTTACTTCAACTTTGAGTGTCTCTGGGAAAGGAATTTTTAGTTCTTTTCCATTCCCTGATACTAAGACTATTCCATCCTTTACAGATACTTCTACTCCTTCTTCAATTGTTATTGGTTCTTGTCCTATTCTAGACAT
>DFBL01000024.1:7440-10780 GCA_002366615.1 Candidatus Dojkabacteria bacterium UBA3081 | reverse complement strand
ATAATATAATAAGAACTGCATCATCCTCAAACTACCTTTGGCAGGATAGAGTTAGTGGAAGGAATTTAAATATTAATGCTAGAGACTTAAATTTTGTCTTTAATACAGATATAGATGTTTTGAAAGAGGTAAGAAGTAAATCTGATTTACCTACAGAACAGAATGCTATTACCCTAGCTACAAATGCTCTGGAATCACTTGGCCTTTTAAAAGAGGCCTATACAGAAATCGAGCCTCTAACATACCCTATTGATATTAATGCTGATGGCTCATACTCTGAGGCAAAATCACTTCTTGAAGCAGAACTAATTAGGGTTGATTTTTTAAGAAAAATGCCTATGATAACATTAAGAGCTGATACTGTTGGTATTGAAGCTACCAAGCGAGCACTAGAGAGAAGAAATATGACTTTTGAAGAGAGCCAGATGGTTATAGATGATTCAAATATTCCAGTCTTAAATGTCCAGACATTAATTACTCATCAAAATCCTCTTAAATCTAACGTGTCTGTATATGTTGGTCCCCCCAACAAACAAATTCAAGTCCTTCCTAGTATCTATAAAATTGATTACACAACATGGACAATAAATCCTATTAGTTGTGGTACATATCTCCTTATTAAACCCTCTATTGCAGTAGAGAGAATAAAAAATGGAGAAGGGAGTATAGCCTTCATCAATTTCGCCGATGATGAGGTGAGAACTTATGAGCCTCAATTAGTTAAAAATTTCATAATCACAGACTTATACCTTACTTACTATGAGGGACAAACAGAACAAAACTTCCTCCAGCCAGTCTATCTTTTTGAGGGTATAGCAGAATTAGAAAATGGAAAAGAAGGTGATTTCCATATTTACTATCCCGCAATAGACTATGACTTACTTGAGGATAGAAAAATCTTAGAAGAACCCGAGGTAGAAGATAGTGGAGGCTCCTTCCTATTTTAATAGTTTTTTTCTTGCAACTCTTTCTAGTATTGTTGTATCTGAAAACCTGTCTTCAGAACCTAATATTACTGTTACTAATTCCTGTTCATTTGGATATATGAAATAGCCTACAAAACAACCCCCTGATAGTTTAGTGGTTCCTGTTTTAAATCCTTTTACATATGAACTACTCCCAACAAGTTGATTTGTGGTATATATCTTTTTACTTTCTAACTCTCCCTGTGAATCCCAATATATTCCATCACTACTAAGCCTAACTAATTCGGAAATATAGTCATAGTTTCTTGCAACTGTAACTAGTTTCGCTATGTCTTGAGCAGATGAAAAGTTTAGCTCATCATCTATACCAGCTGGATTACTAAAGTTTGAATGATACATTCTTAATCTTTTAGCCTTACTATTCATAGCTTTAATGAAAGCATCATATCCACCGTGAGGGTATGCATTTGCAACAATATATGCCACATCATTGTAAGAGCTAATTAGCATTGCTTTTAATATATTCTCCACGGTTATCCTATCCCCCTCTTTGAGATTTAATTGCCAATCTAAATCCTTCGGAATGTTTTCTAAATCAACAGTTACAATATTTTTAAGGTTATAATTTTCTAAAACAACAATTGCAGAAAGTATTTTAGTAAGACTCGCAACAGGTCTCTCTTTTAAACTTTCTTTTTCATAGAGAATAGCTCCTGATTTAGGATCATATACAAAGACACTTTGGGCTGATACCTCTGAGGATATGGAGATATCCTCAACAATAGGCTCTTGAACTTCTAAATCAATTACCCCTTCAAACCTGTTACTTGACTTTCCTGCTTCAATATATTCCAATCTATCTGGTAGTAAAGATACTATCAAAATCACTAGAAGAAGTATTACAAAAGGAATAGTTGTAAAAAGAGTTACTCTTAATATATTCTGTTTCTTTTTCCTTTTTCTATCAATTTCCCTTGCCTCTTTAGCTACTTTGTATGCCTGTTTAAAAAGTTTAGAATCATATCTTTCTTCTGAAAGTTTTTTCTTTTCTTCCCTCTTTTCTGGTTGCGGAGTAATCCCTTTCTCTTTATTCATACCTGATATATTATCAATTAGGTTTAAATACAGCAATTTTTCTTTGTTGTTCTTTGTTAATAATGTAATATATAATAAGCGAATAATATTGTTTTAATAAATATGGAAAGAACATACATATCACAACTTAATGAATACATTGGTAAAAAGGTAAGAGTAAGAGGAAGAGTAGATACAATTAGAGATCAAGGGAAAATTATTTTCTTAGTATTAAGAGATAAATCTGGAAAAGTACAAACTGTTTCATGGTCAGGTGGTAATATTGAGGTTTTTAATACAGTAAAGGGTTTAGTACCTGAATCTGTTGTAGATATTACAGGATTAGTTAAAAAAGCAAAGCAGGTAGCTAGTGGGTATGAAATAGAAATACAGGAGATTAAAATAGACTCTGTATCTAAAACTCCCCTGCCAATTGTAATAGAGCAACCGTATTCTAAAAATATATCTAACTTAGATAAGAGGATAGATTACAGATGGATTGATTTAAGGTCTGAGAGAAACTCTTTAATGATGAGTGTTGCAACCGAGATGGGTAATAGTTTTAGAGAGTTTTGTATTAATAACAGATGTATTGAGATTCAAGCCCCTAGTATAATTGGCTCTTCAAGTGAGGGTGGGTCTGAAGTTTTTGAGGTTAAATATTTTGATAAAAAAGCATATCTATCTCAATCCCCACAGCTTCACAAACAGATGGGCATAGCTGCAGATTTGGATAGAGTCTTTAGTATTGGTCCTGCATTTAGAGCAGAAAAATCGTTTACAACAAGACATTTAACAGAGTATACAAGTTTTGATGTAGAGTTGGGATATATAGATTCATTTAAAGAGGTATGTAAATTTGAACAAGAAATGATTAAATATACTCTTAAAAATATTAAAGAGAAATATGGAGAAGAAATTAAAAAGGTCTTTGATCTTGAAATTAAAGTTCCACAGGGAGATTTCCCATATATAACAGTAAAAGATATTAAAGAGAAATTAGCAAAGGCTGGTATCCCCAGTAAAGATGATGGTGACTTTTCACCAGAAGAGGAAAGAGCTATATCTGAAATAATGGAGAAAGAAACTGGTTGTGAGTTTGTATTTGTATACGACTATCCTCATAAAAAAAGAGCTTTTTACCATATGAAAGATAGTAACAAGCCTCCTTTAGCACTAGGGTTTGATTTGTTCTGGAAGGGTATAGAAATTACATCTGGCTCTCAAAGAGAACATAGGTATGAAAATATTAAAGAGAATGCAAAAGAAAGGGGGATTAGTGAAGAATCTTTAAATGAGTATTTTGAATATTTTGAATACGGTTGTCCTCCTCATGGTGG
>DFBL01000024.1:0-7414 GCA_002366615.1 Candidatus Dojkabacteria bacterium UBA3081 | reverse complement strand
GAAACAACATACTCACCAAATACTCCTAACAGACTTGGAAAGCTTATTAATATTGGGAAAAAGGAAACTACTAAGTAGAGTATCTCCACTCCTTAACTAGAAACTGTACTTCTTCATTTCCATTCCAACTGTTAATATCTGCACTACCAATTATATCTATCCTTTCATCCACCCTTATCTCTTCTGTATCTTTAGCACAATTAAACATTACAAGGGTAATTAAATCTACCCCTTCTCCTTTGCATATTAATTTCATATGGTTTCCTAGTTTACCCATAATCTTTTTTTTGAATACAACTAAATCTTTAATAGCTATTAATGGCTTTCTATTACCATACCCAAATGGTTTAAGAGAATCTATTTTATTCACTAAAGACTTAGTTATCCTTTCACTCGTAAGTAGTAAATCTATCTTCAAATCTTTAGTAAGCATCTCCTTTGTTATCTCCTTATTAGCTATTTCATGAATACATTTACTAAAATCTTTCTCTTTGCCTTCTTTTACAGTAAAACCTGCAGCTAATTCATGACCTCCATATCTTTCTAAATACTTCTCACATTTGCCAAGAGCTTTTGTAATATTAAAACCTTGGATACTTCTTGCAGAGCCTCTTACACCTCCCTGACCCCTTGTTCCTACTAATACGGGTCTGTAATATTTTTCATTAAGTTTTCCAGCAATCAAACCAATTATTCCCTCATGCCAACTATCTCCAACTACAAAAAGTAGTTTCTCTTTCCTATCCCCCACTATCTCCAAAGCCTCATCCAAACCACTCTGAGTCATATACTGTCTTTCGAAATTCATTTCATTCAATATTTCAGCAATACCTTTACAAAAATCTCTCTTTTCACTTACTAAGAGTTTTACACCATCTAAGGGAGAGCCAATCCTTCCTGCTGCATTAATCCTTGGACCCAAAAGATATCCTAGATGATAACTATCAATATCTTTTAACTCAATACCAGATACCTTAATTAATTCACTTAATCCTACCCTTCTATCCTTTTTCATCTGCTCTAACCCATACTTAACAACTACCCTATTAACATCCACCAAAGACATCAAATCAGTAACGGTAGCCATAGCTACTAAATCTAAACCTTTGCTGTTTTCATCTATTTCATAGTTAATATCCAACTCTGCTTTAATAGCTTGGATTAGAAGAAATACTACAAAAGTACCACATACTTCAGTATTAGGATATTCATGCTTGGGATACATAGGGTGTACAAGTGGATACTCTAAATCAGTTCCTAAATCCCCTGGAGGTTGATGATGATCAGTAATTACAAAATCCAATCCCTTCTCTTTTCTAAATTGATTAATTAACTCTCTATCTCTTACGCCACAATCTACAGATATTAACAGCTCAGCACCTAAATCTAGGACATCTCCAAGAGAGGAGTGGGTTAAACCATACCCCTGATCCACTCTACCTGGTATGTAGGGAATTACATCGATTTCTATGCCTAAAACAGTAGCAACCTCTTTAAACAGAAACTCCCACAGTAAACTTACACTACATATTCCATCAGCATCGAAATCCCCATGTATTACTATCCTTTTGTGACTCTTTACTGCCTTCACTATTTCTTTAGCAGCTCTTTTACTGTCAAAAAGTTTCTCAAAAGAGGGTATATCCTTTAAAGAAGAGTTTAAAAAACTCTCCTTTTCTATCCCCCTACTTTTAAGTATATATTCAACAAAATTCTTAGAAACTTCCTTTTCAGGAAGTATCCAATTACTGTTACTCTTAAGAGTCATTGTTACTAAACTTACGAATTAAATCCCAATTAAAACCTTTTCTAAGTAAGAAATTAACCATCTTCCTATTACTAATATCAAACTTCTCCCCCCTATACTTCTTCTCAAAGGTATCTTTAAGTAACTGCTCCTCATCTACAACCTCCTCTTCACAAACCTTTTGAGCAATATCCTTACTAATTCCTTTTGACATTAATTCCCCTACTAACACAATTTTTCCCCTTGGCCTATTCTTAATTCTACTTTGTACAAACATTCTAGCAAAATTCTCATCATCAATATATTTATAACTCTTTAATTTCTCTACTATTTCATCAAAGACCATATCCCAATTTAAAGATATATCTTCTTTGTACCATATATCCTTTTTCTTGTACGCAAGATTTTTTAAATACCTGTATATCTGAAATTCACTCTTAGGACTTTTTAAAAGATACTCTGTTGCCCTAGTAAGAAATCGCTCTTTCAATTCGTTTAATACAATCCTATCCAAGTCCTCCAAACCAATATCCATACTCTCATAGAGATTTTCTTTGGCCAGGGTGTTAAGAGATATCCCACAAAAAAACTCATCATCAATATACAGGTTAACCCTACTAGGATCTTTCTTTTGATACTTGAGCTTAGTTACTTTCATCTACTTCATTTTAACACGAACAGCCTTCTCTATTTCATCGCATAGTTTCTTGTCCTCTTTTAGTTGCAAAACAGTAGAATCTCTACCCTGTGCTAACTGGTTGTCTCCATACTTAAACCATGCTCCAGCTTTTTGGACAATATCTAGTGATACAGCGGCATCTAAGATACTACTCTCTCTATCTATTCCAATTGGATATATCATATCAAAGCTAGCCTCTTTGAAAGGAGGAGCCATCTTGTTTTTAACAACCTTAACCACTCTAGTGTGCCCTACAATATTCCCATCCCTAATTATTTTATCCCTCTGTCTGATATCCATACGAACTGAGGCGTAAAACTTAAGAGCATTTCCACCGGTAGTAGTTTCAGGATTACCAAACATTATTCCAATCTTCATTCTTAACTGATTAAGAAATATTATCGTAGTACCTGTCTTTCCAGCAATAGCGGTAAGCTTTCGCAAAGCCTGTGACATTAATCTTGCCTGTAGACCCATATGGCTATCACCCATATCACCCTCTATCTCTGCACGAGGGGTAAGAGCAGCAACTGAGTCAATAACTATTGCACCAAATGCTGCAGATCTAACTAGGGTTTCTAATATTTCTAATGCCTGTTCTCCAAAATCAGGTTGAGATATATACAAATTGTCTGTATCTAAACCAATATTTTTAGCATATATCGCATCAAAAGCATGCTCTGCATCTATGAATGCTACAGCATCCCCTTTCTTTTGTGCTTCTGCAAGTATATGTATAGCTAATGTAGTCTTTCCTGAAGACTCAGGCCCATATATCTCAATGATTCTTCCCTTAGGAACACCTCCTATACCTAAAGCCATATCTAAAGACAAAGCCCCAGTTGGAATAACGTCGATATCAATCCTTTCCTTACTTCCCAATTTCATTATTGATCCCTTTCCAAACTGCTTCTCAATCTGAGCCACAGCTACATCAATCGCTTTACTCTTTCCCGATACTTTTGTAGTGGTAGATGTTGTTGTTTTTTTAGTAGTTGCCATAGAAAAATACTATATCAATTTATTTACCCTCTAAGCATATCAAAGTGAATACCAGAGGTCAAAAAATACCCTTTACATTAATGAATTTTAAACCCGTACAAAATCAGAAAGATTCTCTATAAAGGCGTTCCTTAGCCCCTCATCCTCTCTAATATACCTAGCAATCTCAATTTGAACAGAGGGAACCCTTAACTCAGATGCTACATACTCTCCTAATTCTTCTTGAGTATCTTGTTTAAATCTAAATATACAGCAATTTAAACCTTTTAACTTACCTACTTCCAATGCCTCTACTACATCATTTGCCAAAGTAATGGAGTTAAAAAACTTTGATTGATAGTACACACCTAAATCATAGTCATACTCATCTCTAAGACCGTGTATATCTATGAATTTGGTAATCTTTTCACTCTCAACAATATCTGTTACTACACTCTTGTAAGGATTATCCTTTATCTTATGAAAATTAGGATCAAAAGATGTCTCACAGATCTGTATTACACCCCATGCCCCTGTATTAGCACAAATCTCCTCCACAATTCTATCAGTATTCTTCTCTCCCCATTTATATGACTTTGTTAAAGAAGGCCTTCTATGAGAATACACATGAGGAGCAGAGAGCAATACTGGAACTGTTCCTTTGATAATTTTTGTATACTTATTCCCTTTCACTACATAAAGGGTATCATAATATGGAAAATTTTTACATATATTTTAAGCCTATTTATCTCCTTCATCTATTAAAGGTATTTGAGTACTTATATCCCCCCCTCCCTCTAGCTTTACCAAATCCATTTTTCTTCTCATCTGATTAACTCTTGTTGTACTAACAGTAGAATACTGACTCTGTAATTGCTCTATCCTTGTACCCACCTTATCAAACTCATCACTAAATTTACCAAACTCTTTCTCTACTGCCTGTACATGCCCTACTATCTTAAAAATATTCTCCTGTACTCTAAAATTCTCGTATGCTTGCTTTATCATCCTTAAAATAGCAGTAAAACTGAAAGGACCCGCAAATACTACCTTCTTTTCCATAGCATCCTGCCATATGGAAGACATCTTGTCATAGATAAAGGAGAAAATCATCTCGTTAGGAATAAAGAGAATTACAAAATCAACAGTCTTTTCCTCTGGACTAATATAGTCTCTAGAAGTTATCTGCTTAATCTTTTCCTTAACATCTGTTTCAAACTGCTTCATATACCTATTTTTAGCCTCTAAATCATCTGTCTCCGTCATTTTCTGCAGAGCAGAGTACGGGAACTTTGCATCAACATTTATTTTCGTCCTATCAGGCAGATATATGGTGAAATCAGGCCTACTACCATTCTCACTCTCCTGTCTAGTATATGTTTCCCCTACAACAAAACCTGCCATCTTTAACAAATCATCTGCAACCTGCTCTCCGAATTGTCCTCTTAACTGATTGTTAGAGAGTACCTTTTTTAAATTCTCTGTACTAACTGAAAGCTGTTCGGTAATCTTTTTGTACTCATCTAATGAATTTTTTAAAGCAGAAAAAGAATTAATCCTTTCCTTTTCAGAAACCTCTAAATCCTTCTTACTCTCTTTCAAATCCTGTTGGATTACCTTAACCAATCTCTCTATCTCAGCCCTTTTGTTCTCTAAATCAATCTTACTCTTATCTGATTCTGCACCCAATTTCTGATCTGCCATACGCACTAGACTCTCATTCGCTTGATCTAGTATGTTTGGCATAATTTCATTTAACTTCTGAGCGATAGTTTCGGATATCTGCTTATCCTGCTTGCTATTCCCTTTAAAGAAAAAGTAAAAAATCCCTATACCCAATATTAAACCTCCAACTAAAGCAATTACTAACTCCATAATGGTATTGTTTTTTAATTTATTGTATTCTTAACTATTATACAACATCCTAACTATATACAATGAATGTTGCGAAATATTTAAGTAAAAACAAGAAATTTATTAACGGTATTCTAATTACTATGTTAATTGGGGTAGTAGTAAATCTCCTTAATTACTTTTTCACAGTATTTTTAGCCCGTAATGTAGATGATATTAATTTCGGTTTCTATAATGCTGCTCTAGGTATAATAACATTGGCTCAAATTCCTACTATAGCAATACAAACAGCACTTACTAAGAAAGTAGCAAAAAACAAGGATATTAATCTTACAAAATTCAAAAACAGAAGTACTTTACAATTATTAGCTATCTCATTAGTAATCTCTCTAATATTTTATCTACTAGGAGATTACATAGCTGATATGGCAAATATCCCAGAGATATATATTCTACCTCTTACCCTTGTTGTATTTGGGGCAATACTAACTCCAGTTCTTAAAGGTTTCCTTCTTGGATTAGAAAAGATACTAGCATTTAATTTGATATTACTTGTTGAGACTGTATTAAAATTCGTTATTGGAGGAATTGGAATTTACTACTCAACAGATATGTCCCTTCCTATTCTTGCCTTTGTACTTCCTTCAATCGTAATATTCATTCTTTTGTACCCCTTCATTGGGAAAAAAGAAGACAAAGAAAAACCAAAAACCATATCTCTCGATTACAAAGATATATCCCTAACCTTTATCACTTTCTTTCTCTTAACTATACCTTTTACCTTAGATTTAATACTAGTTAATCCAAACGTTAGAGCATCATATGGAGCACTCTCTTTAATCGGAAAAATTGTCTTTTTTGCATCAGTAACAATTGCCACAGTAATGATCTCAAAACTAGCTAATTCAAAAGAGAAACAGAAAAAGAAAAATCTCACCTTATCCCTTCTTGTTTCAACAGCAACTGGAATTGCCATTTCTTTTCTCTTCCTACTGTTTGACAAAGAGATAGTGGGAATCGTCTTTGATGGTAAATATCAAGAAATTATCCCATACATTGTGCCCTACTCAATAGCTATAACTGGATATGCTATTTCATATATGGTAATAACCTCTCTTTTAGTTAATAACTCATATGTTCATATCTACTTCTTACTCTCTATTACAGTAATTCAATCATTCCTTTTCAACCTTAACAATAGCTCTTTGTATGATGCCTATATTAACCAAATACTTATATTTTCTCTATTATTTATTACCTCCCTTTTTATATTAATTTTTTACATATTTAAGTCAGATGGAAGAAAAAAAAGTAAATAAATTAAAAAAGGGTCTTGAGGATTTCAAAAAATTTGCACTCAAGGACAATGTGGTTTCCCTAGCAATAGGGGTGGTCATTGGTGCTGCCTTTAAGGATCTAGTCAATACCTTAGTTAACAATATCTTTACACCTCCAATTGGATTTTTAACTGCTAACTTGGATTTTACTCAGCTATTCATCACTCTTGGTAAAAATCAATATGAAACACTTGAACAAGCCCAAGAAGCAAATGCTGTAGTTTTACAGTACGGGATTGTTCTTAATTCTTTAATAAGTTTTCTAATTACAGCAATTGTCTTGTACTTCATAGCCACTGCAGTTTCCAAAGCAACAAGAAAAGAGGAAAAGAAAGAAAAGAAGACAACTAAAGTATGTCCATACTGTATTTCAGAGATAGATATTAAAGCAAAGAAATGTCCTAACTGTACAAGTGTTCTTAATTAAAAATGGACAATAGTAGATTCGAACTACTGACCCCTACAATGTGAATGTAGTGCTCTAACCAGCTGAGCTAATTGTCCAAAGGGGGAGTAGCTGTCTTTTCTTGGGGCTGTGTATTCTCTTCTTGTTTAATTGGTGTTTTATCAATCCCTTTTAATGCATTCCAAAGGATATATCCACCAAACAACAAAACAAAAAGTAGAATACCCGAGAGAAAGTTACCCATAATCCAGACCAATATACCAACAAGAAAACTAACTACAGCTGCGACTAAATATTTTACTAGATCCATATTTAATCATTTAAATTTATCTTTTTTAGTATATTATATTTTCCCCTTTTAAACAATTTTATATATCCTTTCCTTTTAATCGCTCTCTTGATATATTATT
>DFBL01000048.1 GCA_002366615.1 Candidatus Dojkabacteria bacterium UBA3081 | reverse complement strand
AGAGGGTGGTGCAACTGTAGGTAAGGGAGTTGTTACTGAGGTTATTAAGTAAAAAATATTTGGGAGGTGGCATATGCCACCTCTCAGTATCTTAAGTTTAATTTAGCTCTTTAAGATAGAATGAATGACATAGGTCCAAAAATTAGAGTAAAGTTGAAAGGCTATGACTCTGTAGTATTAGATAGATCTGCTAAAAGCATAATAGAAACTGCAATTAGCACAGGTGCGAAGGTCTCCGGCCCTATACCACTACCAACCAGAAGAAGGAAAATAGCTGTAAATAGATCCCCATTCATCTATAAGAGTTCAATTGAACATTTTGAAATAGGTACTCACAAAAGAGTTATAGATATTATCGATCCAACACCAAAGACAATAGATGCATTGCAGCATCTCCAAATGCCTGCTGGTGTAGGTATTGAAATTCAGTAGTAAAAAATATGAAAGCAATATTAGGAATAAAAAAAGGAATGACAAGAGTTTTTGTGGATGATAAATCAATCCCTGTAACTGTCGTCGATGTTTCTGATTGTAAGATTGCTAATATTGATGAAAAACAAGGGCAAATTGTATTAGGATTAGGAAACAAGAAAAATGCTAAGAAATCATTAGAAGGACAGTACAAGGAATTAGGATTTGTTCCAAGATATAGATGGGTTATCAAGGGAGATGTTTTAGAAGGATTAAAGATTGGGAGTGATGTTGTAGCAGAAACATTTAACAAAGGAGATGTAATTACAATATCTGGAGTATCTAAAGGAAAGGGATTTGCAGGTGTTGTTAAAAGACATGGATTTAAAGGAGGACCTAGAACACATGGACAATCTGACAGATTAAGAGCTCCTGGTTCAATAGGTGCAGGTACAGATCCAGGTAGAGTATTTAAGGGTACAAGAATGGGTGGGAGAATGGGTTCTGAGAAAGTAACAATAAAGAACAAGAGAATAGTTGATATTAAAGAGAATTACATATTAGTTAGTGGACCTGTTCCAGGTTCAAATGGAGATTTAGTAAAAATATATATTGCAGAGTAATAATGGCAGAGACAAAGAAAAAAACAACAAAAGAGATAAAGTTAAACCCTAAAGTCTGGGATTTGCCATACAATGCAGATCTTTTAGCACAGGTTTTGTTTGTTTTCTCTAGTAATGAGAGAAAAGGAACATCAGCTGTAAAAGGTAGAAGCGAAGTCTCTGGAGGAGGAAGGAAACCTTGGAAACAGAAAGGTACTGGTAGAGCCAGACATGGATCTATTAGATCTCCAATATGGGTAGGAGGAGGAGTAGCTTTTGGTCCTAACAAGAGGAATTGGAAGAGAAAAATAAACAAGAAAATGGTTAAGAAAGCCCTGTGCATTGCTCTTTCTCAAAGAAACAGAGAAGAGTTAGTCAAGGTAATAGATATAGATACAAAAAAGGAATTGAAGGGTTTAAGAAAGAAGTTAACTAAGGATATATCTAAAAAGACATTGATAATAGCAGATAACAAGAATGTATCTTTAGCTTTAAGAAATGTTTCTCGGTTTAATGTAACAACACCCTTAAAAGTAAATCTTAAAGATGTTGTAGCAAACAATAATATATTAGTTGATACAAGTGTGCTTAAAATTTTGGAAGACAGATTAACAAATGGAAAATAAAAAGATAATTTTAAAACCGGTGGTATCAGAGAAGGCATATGAACTTGCTAATTCAAGCAACAAATATACTTTTTTTGTTGGTACGGATGTAAACAAGATTGAAATTAAAAAAGCCGTAGAGGAGAAATACAAAGTTAAGGTAACCAATGTGAATACAGTAGTTAAACCTGGGAAGGAATCAAGAGATTGGAAAACAAACAAATACTACAGGAGAAGCGACAAGAAGAAAGCAATCGTTACACTTAAAAAAGGAGATAAAATTGATGAATTTTTAAACATTTAAAATGGCAGTAAGAGTATTAAAACCAACAACCTCAAGTACTAGAGGAACAAGATTAGAAGATAGGTCCATGCTTGAGAAGAAGAGTGGCCCTAAAAAGCTTTCTGTTTCTAAAAATCAAAAAGCTGGAAGAAACAACCAAGGTAAGATTACCATTAGACACAGAGGTGGTGGGTTCAGAAGAAGAGTTAGAATAATTGATTTTAAAAGAGACAAATCTGGAATCGAAGCAAAAGTATTAGGTCTGTATTTTGATCCAAATAGAAGTGCTCATTTAGCACTACTACAGTATGCAGATGGGGAAAAAAGATATATAATTGCACCTCGAAGATTAAAGGTTGGTGATAAGGTCATATCGGGTGAGAAAGTAGATGTTTTACCTGGAAATGCAATGATGGTTAAGAATATCCCTTCTGGAACATCTGTACACTGTTTAGAGAATAGAATTGGAAAAGGAGCAGTATTTGCTCGCTCTGCAGGACAAGAGATAATTATTCAAGGACTAGATACCACTGGGAAATATGTACAGGTAAAAATGCCCTCAGGAGAAATTAGATTAGTTCCTGCAAATGCAATGGCAACTATAGGCCAGGTGGGGAATGAAGAGAAAATGAATGTTAAATTAGGAAAAGCTGGAAGAAAGAGGAATTTAGGTTGGAGACCAGAGGTAAGAGGAATGGCAATGCATGCAGTTGAGCATCCACATGGAGGAGGGGAAGGAAAGGGGCAGATAGGTGGACAAGCAAAGGATATATGGGGAAACAGAATTGGAACAAGAACAAGAAGGAACAAAAGAACTAATAAATATATAATTAAGAGGAGAAGGACTCGACAGAGACCTTTCGCTAAGAAATAATTTAGGAAAATAGTATAGATGTCTAGATCACTAAAAAAAGGAATATATGTAGATGAAAAATTACAAAAGAAGGTGAAAGCCGCTCTAGATAGTGGTAATAGGAAACCTATTAAAACATGGGCGAGAGCTTCCACTATTACACCAGAGATGGTTGGAATTACCTTTGCAATACATAATGGTAAGAAGCACGAAGAGGTTTTAATTGAGGAGTCTATGATAGGTCATAGATTAGGAGAATTTGCACAAACAAGGAAATTTAAAGGACATGCTAAGAAAGGAAAGTTAGCTAAAGTATATGGAAGCAGTGGTAGATTTGAAGAGTAAATTACTTAAAGAATGAATATGGAAGAGAAAAAGACAAAAGTAAAAATAAAGAATGTAGCACAATCACCTCAGAAATTGAGATTGATTGTTGATTTAATAAGAGGAGAGAGTGCTGATAAAGCTTTGGATATATTGAAATTAACAAACAAGAAGGGCTCTTCGATAATAATAAAAGCACTTAAGTCCGCTATAGCGAATGCTACCGATCTGTTTAGTGCTCAGGATACAGACTTAGTTATTTCTCACGTATCAGTAGATGGAGCACCAACTCTCAAAAGATACAGATTTACATCGAAAGGAAGATCCTCAAGAATACTTAAAAGAAGATCACATATTAATTTAGAATTAACAGTTAAATAATGGGAAGAAAAGTACACCCAAATGCAATAAGGATGGGAATAAATAAAACATGGGATTCTGTATGGTATGCAAACAAGAGGGATTATGCAGGCATATTAGCACAGGATTTAAAGATTAAGAAAATAGTTAGAAAGAGTATGAAAGATGCTGGAATAGACTCAGTCATTATCAAAAGAGCAATGAATAGAGTAGAAATCGAGGTTTTTGTAGCCAGACCAGGAGTAGCAATAGGAAGAGGTGGAGAGGGTATAGATGTTTTACAGAAGAAATTGAACAAGATGACTAAGCAAAACATAGAAGTAAAGATTAGAGAGGTTAAGAAAGCAGATCTTTCTGCAAGAGTATTAGCTCGTTCCATAGCAGATGGAATTGAGAGAAGGCAACCATCAAAACTTCTAGCTATAAGTGTTAGGGATAAGGCAATGATGGCTGGAGCAAAGGGTATAAGGATTTGGATTTCGGGAAGGATTAATAATGCAAGTCAAGCAAGAACTATTAAATTTGATGAAGGTTCGGTACCAGCTCAAACGCTGAAAGCTGATATAGACTATGCAGAAGAAACGGCACATACATTAGATGCAGGATTACTAGGAGTAAAAATATGGGTATATAAAGGAGATAAAACTAAGATAGAACAACAAGATTAGAAATGTTAGAACCAAAAAATAGAAAATACAGAAAGGAATTCAGAGGCAAAATGGGAGGAGTTGCTACTAATAACAACAGTATAGCTTTTGGTGAATACGGTTTGAAATCTCTTGAAAATGGATGGATTAAATCAAGAGAGATAGAGGCAGCAAGAAGAGCAATAACCGGGTATATGAAGAGAAAAGGAAAAGTATGGATAAAGATATTCCCTCATAAGCCATACACTCAAAAAAGTACAAACAGTAAGATGATTGCAGGTAAAGGAGATGTAGAGGGATATGTAGCAGTTGTAAGACCAGGAACTATGCTCTTTGAATTAAGTGGAGTATCCAGAGAAAGAGCTCAAGAGGCGATGAGACTAGGAGCACAAAAGCTCTCAGTTAAGACTAAGTTTGTTGAGAAGAAATAAGGAAAAAGCTTGAGACAAATTGATAATCTTGGTAGAATACAAGCCGTTTTAAATATTTAATTAGAAAAAAAATGACTGAAAGAAAAGGAGAAAAAAAAGAATTAAAAGGAAAAGTTGTCAGTAATAAAATGCAGGGGACTGTTCGTGTTAGAGTTGATACTACTACATCACATCCTGTATATCATAAAGTTATTAACAAGAAAAAGATATTCTTTGCTCATACAGATGAGGAGCTAAATATAGGAGATAAAGTAGTTATTAGAGAATCTAGACCATATTCAAAAAATGTTAAATGGATTGTAATTGATAAAAAAGGAAAATAGAAATGGTACAAGTAGGAACTAATTTAACAATTGCAGATAACAGTGGAGCCAAAGTGGCAAAGATAATAGGTATTCCAGGATACTCTAAAATTAAAGCTGCTAAGCTAGGAAGTATAATTAAAGTAGCTATACAGAGAGCTTTGCCTAACAGTGGGGTAAAAAGACATGAGGTTTTAACAGCAGTTGTAGTAAGAGTTACAAAGGAACATAAAAGGAGAGATGGTTCATATGTTAGGTTTGATGATAATGCAGCGGTAATAATTGATAGTAAGAAGAATCCAAAGGGAACAAGAATATTTGGTCCAGTAGCAAGAGAATTAAAAGAGAAAGGATTTGATAAGATAGTATCTCTTGCACCTGAAGTATTGTAATTATTAGATAAAAATATGAAGATAAAAAAAGGAGACACAGTAAAAGTACTATACGGGAAAGACTCTGGCAGACAAGGGGTGGTTGTCGCTATCGATCCTAAAGAAGAGAAACTGATAGTTGATGGAATTAATATGTACAAAAAGCATATAAAGGGTGATGGAAGAGAAAAGACATCAGAGATTTTAACTATTACTAAACCTCTATATATCTCTAAAGTAATGTTGGTATGTCCAAACTGTAATAAGGCAACAAGGGTATCAATAAAGAGAGGGAAAGGGAAAGTACAGAGAATATGTAAAAAATGTGGGAAACCTATAGAAGTAGTAGAGAAGAAAGAGGAAGTTAAAGCAGTAAAGAAAGAGGCATCAAAAACTAAGAAGAAGACAACCACAACAAAAAAGAAAACAATTAAGAAAGCAACGAAGAAGACCCCGACAAAAAAGAAAAGTACTAAGAAAGAGACTAAAAGTACAAAGAAAAAAGAAACTAAATCAAAAACAAAAAGTAAATAATGGCAAGATTAAGAGAAGAATATAACAAAACAATTAAAAAGGAGCTCTTAAAAGAATTAGGATACTCAAACATTATGGAAGTACCTACTCTTAAAAAGATAGTAATAAATGTAGGAGCAGGAGCTGTTTTAAATGAAGCAGATGCTTTAGAGGATATAATTGATATGGTTACATTAATATCTGGTCAAAAGCCAATCATAAATAAGGCAAAAAAGGCTATCTCTGCTTTTAAAGTAAGAGAAGGAATGGATATTGGTGTATCTGTAACACTAAGAGGTGATAGAATGTGGGAGTTCTTTGATAAATTAGTAAATATTGTATTTCCTAGAACTAAGGATTTTAGAGGCCTAAAAGTATCAGCATTTGATGGTGCTGGTAACTACTCCATTGGTATTGAGGATCATACAGTATTTCCAGAAATAGATGCTAACAATATTAAGAAGATAAGAAGTTTAGAGGTTACATTAGTAACAAGTGCTAAAGATGATAAAAGTGGTAAAGCTTTTTTAGATAAATTTGGTTTCCCTTTCAAAAAAGATGTCAACAGAGGCTAAGGAGTACAAAGCGAGACAATTAAAGAAAAAGAGTAAGTATCA
>DFBL01000056.1:3101-11638 GCA_002366615.1 Candidatus Dojkabacteria bacterium UBA3081 | reverse complement strand
ATATATTTAGCAGTAAAGAATATGCTACCTAAAAACATACTAAGAGAGGGTAGAATGGAAAGAATGTTCATATATAAAGGGGACGAGCATAAACATGAGGCTCAAAAACCTAAAGAGTATAAATTATAATTAATTGAGAAGTGAGTAAGGATACATATTTTGAAGGAATTGGCCGAAGAAAAACAAGTACAGCTAGAGTAAGAATTTATGCAGGAGAAAAAGCATCTACTGTTAATGGAAAAGCTATAGACAAGTACTTCTATTCAATTAAAGATTCTGTTGATCAAGTAAATAAACCTTTTACTGTAACAGGACTTAATGATAAATATCACTTTTCAGCAAAGGTAAGAGGAGGGGGAAAAAGCTCTCAAATAGATGCTGTACAACTTGGTGTAAGTAGAGCCCTATACTCTATGGATGAATCATTAAAACCAGTTTTAAGAAAAGAAGATTTAGTTACTAGAGATCCTAGAGCAGTTGAGAGAAAGAAGTACAACCATGTAAAAGCTAGAAAGAAGCCTCAGTTCTCTAAGCGTTAATAACCTCATTGCAATCATACTCTCCTAGTTATATCATTTAAAGATATTACTTTATTTTTCGTATTAATATGCAAAAGAAGACTCTATTTATTGTCTTAGGTGTAATTGGAGGATTTCTGTCTATAGCGATATTTGTTTTTCTTGTAGGACAAAGAATGTATCTTTCCTCATATAAATCTGGTGTTAGTTATGATTCCGGTATGGATGAAATTCTTGCTCCAGACTTAGCATATACAGGAGAATCGAGTTCTTTCGAAAGAGATTCTCTTTCTTCAGAGCAATTAATAAATGATGCACAAGGTTCGAAATTGCAAAAAAACGGTAGTATATCATTTCTAGTGGAGGATATAGAAGATGCAATTGATAGTATGAAATCTGTTAATACTCAATACTTGGCACAGATTACTAACATATATGATCATGGAAAAGGAAACGACAGAGTCGTAGTAATTACTACAAAGGTTGAGGTTTCAGAATTTGAAAAATACTATGAATCCCTTAGAGAGATAGAAGGTGATATCTATGATGCGAATCTATCTACAACTGATGTAACAGAGGAATATATCGATATTACTTCTAGATTAAATAATCTAAGAAATACAGAGCAACAATTAACCAAGATTATGGAAACAGCAGAAACAGTTACTGATATACTGGCTGTCCAAAGAGAATTAAATACAGTAAGGGGAGAGATAGAGAGTTATGAACAAAGAAAGAGATATTTTGATAGTCAGACTGACTATTCATATATGTCTGTAACGTTTAGTGTAGACAAAACTGGGTTAAATATTACAGAGGATGAGTGGAAACCATGGGGAGAATTCAAATCCGCTATTAAATCCCTTCTTAGTGTACTTAAGGGATTTGTTAATCTCTTAATATGGGTAATTGTATTCTCACCCTTAATATTAATTCCCCTATTTGTTGTTAAGTATCTGGTTAAAAGAAAAAAGACTAAGAAATAGGGTAAATGGTATAATATTAATGCGTAAGTATCATATACGATCGCGCTAGTTTAACAATTAGTGAGGAAAGTCCGGACTCCATGTCAGTCATAAACATATTATGATGGGTGCCAACGAAAGTTGGGAGGGAGTGATCTTTCGGAGAAAAGGGCAACAGAAAGTTATACCGCCTATTCATTTAGGTAAGGGTGAAATGGTAGTGTAAGAGACTACCGGGTACTGTAGTAATACAGTATTGCGTGGCAACCCCCCTCGGAGCAAGGCATAGCCGCATAGACAGATGATCGTTTAATACAGAATCCGGCTTACTTGATACTTACGCATTTTAAATATTTCTGCTAAAATACAATTACAATAACTATACTACAGTAAACCATGACAGAAGCACACGAACTCGAACTAGAAGGATCTACCCAAGGGGAGGAGAGATTTAGAGAGTGTTTAGTTGCTCAAATTGCACAGAGAGTATCCACTGGAGATATCACAGATGACAACCCTTCCCCTACTAAAGGATATACTTCCTTAGATCAAATATTACGTTTTACTTTTTTAATTAATGGGCAAGAAACATTAGACGATCTTAGAGAATCTGTTTTTGATGAGGCAAAGAAATCTGTTAACTGTAAAGATGAAGAGGCAAATAGACTAATTGATAAGTACAGCAAACTCCCTAAGAAGTTAAGAAAGCAGAAAGATGCTTCAAGAGATGGTTTAATTATCTCTTTAGCAAAGAGTATTTGTGAAGGACAGATAACAGACGATAACCCCTCCCCTGAAAGGGGATATACATCACTAGATCAAATAATACAATTTTACTTTGATATTAGAGAGAATGAATACAAAAGATTGGAAAAGATTAGAAATAGGGTATTCCAAAAGATTGAAAAGTATCAAGATGATCCAGATAGATTCTGTATGTATTAACTCTTCATTCCATTAAGAAATTGTGTATAACTCATCTTGTTTTTGCCCTCAATCTGTAACTCATTCACCTTAACAAATACACCATCATCCTTTGTTCCAAAGAGTATCTCTGAATTGTCATATGATATCTCCCCAGGTTTCTTGAATATATCCCTATCAACTATCTCAACATCAAAAAGTTTTACTCTCTTTCCATCTAACATACACCATGCAACAGGCCAAGGGAGCATAGCTCTAACTAACCTTTCAATATACTTGGGTTCCATACTATCCCAAAGTATTTGTGCATTTTCTTTAGATATATCTTTTTGCCAACAGTAGGTAGCCTTTGAGCTATCCTGTACAACAGGAGTAATCTTTCCATTAACCCAATCCTCTAATATATCACCCAATACTTCTGCAGATTTTTTGACTAATCGCTTTCTCAAAGAAAGATTGGTATCATCTAAAAGAATTGGCTCCTTAAATATCTTTAATATATCCCCCTCATCCATTCCATCTGACATCAACATTATTGATATCCCTGTCTCTTTCTCTCCCTCAAGTATTGCTTTTTGAATTGGTACTGCCCCTCTGTATTTAGGAAGTATTGAAAAATGTATATTAATAGCTTTGTATTTAGGATACTGTATAAAGAAACCAGGAAGAATCTCCCCAAAAGCTTTACATACAATTAACTCAGGTTTAAAGATATCTAGAACCTTTTCATATCTCTCTTTCTGTTTTTGTGTATGATATACCTCTATATTATTTTTAACAGCATACTCTTTTACCTTAGATGGTGTAAGTACCTGTTTTCTTCCCATCTCCTTATCTACTGCAGTTATTACCCCTACAATTTCAAACCTCTTATCAATATCCAAAGCTTTTAATGTTTCTACAGACTCCCAATCTGTACCCAAAAAAAGAGTTCTTACTGGTTGTTCTTTTAAGTTTCTCATACCTAATTTTACTGTAATATTAATACAATTGCTATATAATACGCATATTAAGTATGAAAATATCAGAATTTAAATACAAATTACCTAAAAAACTAATAGCAAAATACCCTCCCCAACAGAGAGGTACTACTAACCTACTAGTTTTAGACAAGGCTAATGAAAAAATCTTACATAGAAAATATTTCAATATTTCGGAATATATTAAACAAGGAGATATTGTAGTATTAAATGAAACAAAAGTTTTAAACAGTCGAACATACTTCTTAACACCAAGAGACAAGAAGGTAGAGGTGCTCTTTTTAGAGAAAAGAAATGAAAAGATATGGTACTGTTTAATAGGGAGAGCTAAGAATGTAAAGGAAGGAGACATATTAAAATACTCTGATATATCTATTAAGGTCGGACCAAGGGAAGAGAATGGATTCCTTGTTGAATTTGTAAAGGGCAATGAGGATATTCTCTTTAAAAAATATGGACATACACCCCTTCCCCCATATATGAAAAGAGATGATGAAGAGAGTGATAAAGAGAGGTATAACAC
Organism: Candidatus Dojkabacteria bacterium UBA3081; assembly: GCA_002366615.1. GTDB lineage: Bacteria > Patescibacteriota > Dojkabacteria > SC72 > SC72 > UBA3081. The sequence continues at coordinate 7,728 of DFBL01000056.1, read as the reverse complement.
CATATTTTCAACCATACCAGGAGCTGTAGCAGCCCCTACAGCGAGTTTAAACCTTACAAATGAGATATTAGGGGAAATAGAGAAAAAGGGTGCTAAGATAGTGAAAATTGAACTAAGAGTAGGATGGGGGACATTTGCACCAATCAGAGAAGAAAATATTGAAGACCATGATATACACAGGGAATATATTAGTGTAAAAGAGAATGTAGCTAAGGAAATTAACAAATGTAAAGGAAGAGTATGGGCATTTGGGACTACAGTAGCAAGAACTTTGGAAAGTATATATTCAGAAGAAGAGCAAAAAGTCCTACCGTATTCTGGATATACAAAGCTGTACATATATCCAGGATACAAATGGCAAGTGGTTGATATCTTAGTTACCAACTTCCATATGCCAGATTCATCCTTGATTCTTCTAGTTAGCTCTTTTGCAGGCAAGGAGAATATAAAAAGAGCATATAAAGATGCAATTGAAAGAGATTATAGATTTCTTAGCTATGGAGACAGTATGTTGATAGAAGATAATTTAACAAAGGAGTAAGTATGAATTTAGATATATTAAAAACCAAGTACCTCTTTATGCCAGACGCTACTAGAGGGGCTGTTAGATATTTAACAACAAAACAGCTAGAGGAGACAAAAACAGAAGCTCTAGTAACAAACACCTTACATTTATTAATACACCCAGGTCCAGATGTGATACAAAAATTAGGAGGTATAAAGAAGATGATGAATTGGAAGGGTATTGTATTTACCGATTCTGGAGGCTTTCAACTCTTCTCTCTGCTACACTCTAAAAAATGGAAAGGGCAAGTACATGAGAATGGTGCTACCTTTCTTTCTCCTAAAGAAGGGAACACATATGAACTTACTCCAGAAACATCCATAGATATACAAATGAAGATGGGTTCAGATGTTCTTGTTACTTTAGATGATTGTAGAGATGCAAAGATTTCAAAAAAGGAGGCTTCGCAATCCGTAGAAAGAACAGTAAAATGGGCTAAAAGATGTAAAGAGCATTTTGAAAAAGAATATGGAGGAAGTGAAAAAACAGGAAAGCTACTAACATGTGTTGTACAGGGTGCTAACTACTTAGATTTAAGAAAGGAGTGTGCAAAGGAATTAGTAAATATTGGTTTTGATGGATACAATTTCGGTGGATATGTAGTAGATGAAGAGGGAGAGTTAGTTGTAGATGAAATGGAAACAGTAATTGAAAATATTCCTAAAGATACCATACGATATGCAATGGGTGTAGGGAAACCAGAGGATATATTAAAGGCTAGTAAGATAGGGTACAACCTTTTTGATACTGTATTAGTTACTCGTAATGCTAGACATGGGACAGTATATACATCAGAAGGGACATTAAGAATTAAAAACAAAGATATGGCACTAGATAGTAGACCAGTGGATCCAAACTGTAAGTGTGAGTGTTGTAAAAACTACTCAAGAGCATACATACACCATATGTTTAAGAGTAAAGAAGCTACTGCACTTACTCTTCTAACTATTCATAATCTTACTTACTACCAAAATCTCATAGCGAGTATAAATAGCGATAACTAGAAAGATATTGATAAAAATGATATCATTGGAGAGTCCTTAATAATATTTGTTTTTTGAACTAGGACTGGGGTAGAAATAATAGATTCTTTTTGAATTAATGAAAATTTTTAATAGTACATATATTAATAGAAAATATAGTAAAAATGTATATCTGGATTTGTGTAATCTAGTGTAGATTATTTCTTTCCCCAAAAGTATTAAATTATTAGCAATACTCATATGGAGTTACTCATTGGTGGTATTGCGGCTTTAGTTGGGGGTATTGGAGTTTTACTGTACCTAAAATTCGCAAGGAATTGGGTAAGTATAGATAATATTCCAGAAGATGAGATAAACAAGGCTGCAAATAAAATAATCGGTAAAAAACTATCTGAAGCCGAAAAAGAAATAGAAGATACAAAAAAGAGAGCAGAGGAAAGACTTAGAGTTCTTAGAAAGGAAGCAGAGGGGCATGAAGAGATGCTTTTGGAAAGAGAGAAGAAGTTAAACCAAAGAACTAAGATGTTTGACAAGAAAAGTGAGGAGTTTGATAAATCCTCAGAGGCTGTTAAGAAGATGCAAAGAGGTCTAGAAAAGACAAGGTTTACATTAAAAGAGGAGCTTGAAAGGATATCTGGTTTAACACAGCAAGAAGCACAGGAGAAATTAATGAGTCAGGTTGATGAGGATATTAAAGATTATGAAGCACAAGAGATAAGGAAAGCAGAGAAACGTGCTGAGGAGGTCTCTGAGGAAAGAGCCAAAGAAATCTTAGTTGAATCTATGCAAAGAATAGCCACAGACTATGTAGGAGAAACTACAACATCTACTATCAAAATAGATGATGACAAGGTTAAAGGTCGAGTCATTGGGAAAGAGGGTAGAAATATTAGGGCCTTTGAAAAGCTTACAGGTGTTGATGTAATAGTTGATGAATCACCTAACACAATAGCTTTGTCATCTTTTGATCCATTAAGAAGAGAGATAGCATCTGTTGCACTCTCTAAACTAATTAGGGATGGAAGGATTCATCCAAGTTCCATAGAGGAAGCAATAAGAAAGGCGAAGAATGAAATATCTATTGAAATTAAAAAGAATGGACAAATCCTCGCAGAAGAAGCAGGTTGGCCTGGAATAGAGATTGGTCTTTTGAAACTTATTGGAAAGATGAAGTACAGAACAAGCTATGGACAATCTCTAATGTCTCATACAATAGAGATGATGAGATTAGGGGAGGTATTAGCTGCAGAGATAGGTGCAGATGTAGATTTAGTTAAAAGAGCATGTCTACTACATGATGTAGGTAAAGTCCTAACTCATAGAATTGATAGTCCCCATCATCATATTTCTGGACAGATTGCTAGAAAGTATGGTTTAGATGATAAACTTGTTAACGCTATCGAAGCACACCATCTTGATATTGAACCTCAATCAGTAGAGGCAGTATTAATATATATAGCTGATGCTATTTCAGGAGCAAGGCCTGGTGCTAGAAAGGATAGCTATGAACAGTATATTCAAAGAATTGAGGCTTTAGAAAATGTAGCAAAGGATGTAGGGGGAGATAAGATTGATGAAGTATTTGCAATTAGAGCTGGAAGAGAACTTAGGGTAATTGTAAAACCAAATCTAATCTCTGATGATGATATGACTGTACTTGCTAAGGATTTAGCTGAGACTATTGAGAAGACTCAGAACTATCCTGGGAATGTAGAAGTTACCCTTATTAGGGAGACAAGAGCTGTAGAAATAGCTAAATAAGGGATGTCTTCTAGTAAGTAATACTACAGGACAAAAGCATGTGTAAAGAGGGGAAAAGGATAGGAAACCTTTACCCCTCTTTGATTTTAAATATTACTGTTCAAATTTTATTTATTAATCTCCCCTTTTTCCATAATCTATATATTTTAAAAAGAACTCAATTAACACCTAGGATAAAGGGTTTCTAGCATATTGGTATATACTGAGAGGTTTTACACAAAGCATTAGATTTGAAAAAGAGAAGATATTAGCAAAAAACATGTTCAATAATATATGAAAAGATTGTATATTAAAAGAGTTTTAATGATATTTAGCGCTTAACCCTATAACAAAAATATCCTTGACGAAAGCCTTTATTTACAATATTTTATTGATACGATACTACAAATCATGTGATATCAGGATTTGTGGCATTAAACATCTCTAAGAAAGGAGGTAAAGATATATGTTAAAGAAAGATTTAGTAGATAGAGTAGCAAAAGCAGCAGGCCTTACAAAGAAGGAAGCAGCTGATGCCGTAGACGGAGTATTTGACGCAATAACTCAAGCTCTTAGGTCTGGTGACTCTGTACTTCTTACCGGTTTTGGTAAATTTGAAGTTAGAGAGAGAAAGGCAAGAGTAGGAATCAATCCTAAAACTCTTGAGAAGATAAACTTACCAGCAACAACCGTTCCTGCTTTTAAAGCTGGGAAAGGCCTAAAGACTGCTGTTAAGTAAGTCAAAGACTGCCGGCAATTCTCTTTAGTCAAGAGAAAGGAAGCCTGAGTCCTGACTCAGGCTTTTTCCTTTTTATATGTTTTGTAATATTATTATTTTATGGGCTTTGCAAGCTAAGAACTAAATTGATAATATTACAATATATTACTTGTATTTTAATTACTGCCATTGGTGAAAAAATTCTTCATCCCCAACAAAGAGAATAGATACAAACCTATACTTTTACGAAAAGTTGCTTTAGTTGTATATACAGTAATCTTACTTCTGGTTAATACCTTTGGGGGATTAGTTGGAATACCAGAAGCAATGGCTAGTAGTATAACTCCAGCCAATATCATTCAACTCACTAACCAACAGAGAGCATCTATGGATTTAAATACTCTAAATACCAGTGCTAAACTAGCAGCAGCAGCACAAGCTAAAGCAAACAATATGTTTGAAAAACAGTACTGGGATCACTTCGGTCCAGATGGAGAAACTCCCTGGATGTTCATATCTCAAGCTGGATATAGCTATGTATATGCGGGAGAGAATTTAGCTAAGGGTTTTAGAACAGCAGAAGGAGTACATGAAGCTTGGATGGCAAGCCCTACACACAAG
>DFBL01000056.1:0-3004 GCA_002366615.1 Candidatus Dojkabacteria bacterium UBA3081 | reverse complement strand
ATCAGAACCTACTCCTGCCCCTACCCCCCCTCCTGCTAAGCCAATAATAAGGGAGAGTGGGGAGATTAAATCGATAAGTATTAGCAGTCCTAAATCAGGAGAATTAATAACTGATCCTAATATAAATATTAAAGGAGAGACAGTAAACATTACTGGAGAATATACAGTAGAGATTCTTAATCAGAGTGAACTAGTAGGAGAGATTGAAAGCAGTACCTCTTCTTGGGAATTTGAAAAAGGGAGTGATTGGGGGGAGGGTGAGCTGAGTGTACAAGCTCAAGTCAAAGGAGAGAATATTAAATCAAACAGTGTTACTTTTACAATTGATTCAACTCCACCTCGGATTCTTCAAGAAAGTATTAGGGTAAAAAGAGAAGAGAATTCTTTCGAATTAAGATTAGATGCTCCAGAGGGTGCAACAGAGATAAAACTTGTAATAGATGATGAGACATTTGATTTAGAAGAAGATGAGAATGGAGAGATAGTATTTAATATACCTTCAAATGTTACAAATGATAAAGTAGTTTTAATGGCTTCAGATTATGCAGGAAATATTTCTCAATTAGATATATCTGAGTATTTTCTAGAAGAGGAAAGTGAAGATGAAAATCCAATGAGTAGAATTGTATTAGGTATTAAAAATATATTTGCAACTACAGATGGTATTAGTTTAACAATTATTTCTTTCGTATTTTTACTTCTTACTATCGAAGTATATGTATACTGGAAGAAGGGTAAATTAGGGAAAAATATGGGAGACCTATTCACTATCGGTGCTTGGTGGTTAATTATTCTAGTAGGAGTATTTAAGGGATTTGGAGGATTAATAAATTGAGAATTGTTGTCGAAAATTGAAAAAAAGGATTGAATTAAAAAAAGAGTTACTGTATCTAGGATTAATTACTCTAGTAACAATATACTTTGCATACTCTACACATGTTCCTAATATGACATATATGTTAAGTGGTGTTTTAGGGATATTACTAATACTAACCTGGTTTTTAAAATCCTTTATGATGTACTCTGGTAGAAAGGTCTCACAGTACAGTGAGGTAATTCAAAGGATATCTATAAAAGAGAGGTTCTTTACATATTTTGTATTACCAGTACTCTTTTACACCTCATTACTCCTGTTCATATATTTTAATACCTCTTTTGTAATGGATATGGTTCTAATTCTTTTCTCTACCATATTAATATTAGTTCTCTTTTTGAATGTAAAAAGCTCTTTTAGGAAAATATATATAATAGAGGCCCAAACTAGAGCCATATTCGATTTCATATGTATAGCATCCTTTTACATGCTTGCTAGTGTGATAATTAGGGTTGGGATAGAGATGTGGTTCTCTCTACTGTTACTCTTTGTAATGTCAACTATACTCTTTTGGTCTGATATAAAGATACATAGGCATGAAAGTCTTTTCTCTTTTGTAATAGCATTAGCCTCTGCTATGTTTGTTTGTGCAGCCTCTGGAATATTTTTTAATACAAACATATTCATTATCCCAGCAATAAGTACACTATCATTTTACTTAATACTATCTATTTGGAATATCCGATTCTCAGGAAAATTAAAATTGGTTGATTATTTACCACCGTTCATATATTCTATTTTAGCTTTAATATTAATTCTCAAATTATGAAAAAAGACATAGTACTCAAAGTAGGGGGTTCAATTTTGTATGATCATCTCTTAAATATTAACTTTGAACTGTTTGAGAAAGTTAAAAGATGGTATTTTGATAACAAGGATTCATACAATCGAATAGTGTTAGTAACTGGAGGAGGAGGTCTTTCTAGAAATATGGAGAGTAAAGTATCAGAGTATATAAAGGAGGTAGATAGTGTTCATAATATAGCTATGTCTATTACTCAAATTAATTCAATAATCCTTGCATCATATATAGGAGATAAGGATGTGTATGTACCTAGGACTTTAGGAGATGCATATGAATATCTTAACTCCTCTCAAACAGGAAATATGATTAGTGGAGGCTTAAAGGTAGGATGGAGTACAGATATGGATGCTGCGGTATTTGCTGACATATTACATACCAGAAGAGTGTACAAGGTATCTAATGTCGACTATCTATACAACAAAGATCCTAAAAAATTCTTTGATGCACAACCAATAAGGAATATTACATGGGATGAGTACTTTAAGATGTTTTCTATTGTTCCAGAAACCGAACATATTCCAAATACCCATATACCCGTTGATGCAAAATGCTCAATGTTTTGTAAAAAGAAAGATATCTCCTACCATGTAACAGGGGGAAAACTTCTCCATGAAATAGAAGAGTTAGACAAAATCTTAAGAGAGGGTACCTTTATACACTCATAGACTATTTAATATTTATGATTTTACAATTATTCTTTCCTAGAGGTGTTTGTATAATAACCTCGCTGTTTTTCTTTTTGTCCATCAATGAGCTTCCAATAGGAGACTTGTAAGAGATTTTTCCTTCCAATGGATTTGTCTCATCTTCTCCAACTATGGTATATGTCTTTTTCTGTCCCTTCTCACACTCTATCGTTACAATAGATCCTAGCTCAACAGTAGTTGCCTTTTTCTTTTCTACTATCTTTCCTCTTTCCAATTTAGTCTTAATATCCATTATCTTTTCTTCATTGTTTTGATAATCTTCTACTGCTATTGTATAGCCATCATTTTCGCTTAAGTCTCCCTGGCTTCTCATTTGATTTAGGGTTTCTTGTAATTTTTTTCTCAAAACCTTCTCTCTGCGATGTAGTTCTTCTTTTAATTTCTCATATCCTTCCTTTGTTAACAGGATATCTGATGGTTTTCTTGTCATTGTATGTACTACCTAACTTATGTGCGAGGAATAATATAGGTATTTTAAGGTGTTGTCAATATTTTAACATTTGTTCAAGAAAATACCTTTTTATGTTAAAATACTCACCATGAGCCGCTATCGTCTAACGGTTAGGACACATGATTCTCAATCATGTAATCGGGGTTCGATTCCCCGTAGCGGTACCA
>DFBL01000053.1:6875-13316 GCA_002366615.1 Candidatus Dojkabacteria bacterium UBA3081 | reverse complement strand
GAGGGGTTGTAGTTGGGGTTTGAGCCTTTGGTGTTTGTAGAATTTCTGGTTCTGGGGCTTCAAACACCTCATTATTATCATAGGAGAGTTGTTGCTCAGCAACTGGTTTTTGGTCAAAAGAGATTTCAGGTTCAGGTGCTTCGAAGTTTTCTCTTTTAACTAAATTCTCAACTTCTGTTTCCTGTATATTAGTCGGTATTTCACTTCCAGAGGGAATTGTTTTTGGTAGTATTGGATTTTCTTGTAAGGAACTTTGTGAATCTCCTTTCCAGATTTTCACTATTAAGATTGGGATAATGATTGCTAAGAGTATTATTCCTATGCCTCCCACAACTATGTAAAGAGTTCGTTTAGGAATTTCTAATCCAAATATATTAAAGGATTCAGAATCTTCCTCTTCCCCAATTGTAAATGTCCATTCTTTCTGTGCATTTTCACCTTGTGAGTCTTCTAGAGAGATATATACCTTATGTATTCCATCTTCAAGAGGGTCTTCTGGAATATATATTACTGTGTATTCTGATTGGGAGATTTCATTTATTTTAATCTTTTGTGTAATGTCAACATTGTCTAATTTCATTTGGATACTATCTCTGTTTATAGAGGTCTCCTCTGAAGATACAAGAGAGCCCTTTATTGTAGGAGTAGTATTGTTGACAGTATCGCTACTTGTTGGAGAGACATTAATAATTTGTGGTTCTGGTAGTAATACTTGATCATCAGGAGTTTCCTCTGCTTCTTTTCTCGCAATTATTATCTCATTGGAGATATCTATTCCAATACCTGGAGGAGTTTGATTGTCAACTGCTTTAACGATTACTCTGTAAGTTCCATCTGGGATATCTTCAAGGTCAATACTGTAGGCGGTTCGAGATGGGGAGATATTTTTATCAACACTTATCCATGTATTTTCATTTACAGGGTTAGAGGAGATATATATTTCATATCTAATTATCTCATTTGAATCTGTTGCCTCCCAGCTAATACTCAAGGAGGTATCCTCTTCTATTAGCATTGCGGTAACTGGTTCAATTATAGTAATAACGGGGGAATCATTTCCTTCAGGGCTTACACTAATTACCCAGGATTGAGATGAGAGATGTTGACTATATCCATCGTGAATGAAGATATTCGCTAAGTAGCTACCTGGTTTGTCAGTAGAACCTTTTAATTTGATAGTTAATCTTCCACCACTTCCATCATCTATTACTGTAGATTTAAGCCATGTTTGACTGGTAGTGAATGAGTAAGCATAGTTAATCATATCTCTATCAATATCTTCTGCTTGAATTGTATACTCATATGTTGTACCTACCTGGATATTTTGTGAAGGTTTAGAGGATTTGGGGGTAGATTTAAATACCGGTTTAGTATTGGAAGTTATTGCTCTAATTCCTTGAACTGAATATGGACTACTTATTACACAGCTATATGTCTGCCCAGAGGAATCAGTCATCTGACCTGTAATGGAGTAAGCTACTGCAGCGGTAGGGGTAAAAAGAAAGGATTCAGCTACTTCCTTTGGGTTATCAGAATACTCTTTTGACAAGAGTATATTCCCCATATTGTCATTAATGCTAATACTTTTGATCCCAATACTACTTGAGAGGGTGTCTACCTGTACTCTAAAAGTTTTGTTAATTTCAAGTGAGTAAGGGTTTACATTGGGGAAGGTAATTACGCAGGGGTTTTCTTCACTTACTTCAATCTCATTGAATGCTCTGTTTCTAAAATCAAAACTTTTCTCTTGCAAAAGAGCAAAAAGAAACAGGGGTAGAGTAAGAAGTAGAAGAAATGTTAAAAAAAGATTCTTTCTAGTGCGTCTTGTGAATGGGGCTTTTTTAAGTTTCATCTATGGTATATATTAATCCTTATTTATTACTAATCGCAAGTCTTTCATTAATTTGTTCCTCTGTCTCTCTAAGAATTGAGCTAATATTTCTTTTGTTTTCAGCTACTTCAGTTATGGCTTCTCTTAAGACTTCATCAACATACTCCTGTTCTCCCATTTGCCAGGATTTCATATATGGTGCCATCAAAGCTATTGTTGTTGTGTAATCTTCTGATTTTAGTTCTTCATTCATAGATACTCTAGAGTATGGTTCTCCAAAGGTTCTTGTCTTTGCAGAATTTTGATGAATTCTTCTTTGTTGTTCAGGTTCACTTAGAAACTTTAGAAATTTCCAAGCTTCATCTGAATTTTGACTTGTTTTACTAACAGCGTGAGCCCAATATGTAGAGTAGTAGACTTGTTCATTGGTAGGGAGAATTGGCATGGGTGCTAACCCAAACTCTATCTCAACTCCACTGGCAATTATATCTAAAGCTCTCCATGTTGTGCCAAACATCATGGCTAACTCTCCTCGTTGAAACAGAGTTACATCATTAGGTAAATATGCTGCCCAAGTGGCTTGTTCACTACTGGCAAAAGAGGTATATGTATCAAAAGCGATAACGGCTCTTTCAGATGTTAAATTAACAGCATTTCTCTCTTCATTCATGATTTCTGCTTTATTTTGGAGGAAGAAATATGAAAGGATATCTGTTGCATGCGTTATATTTCTTGCTGTCCCTATCGCTAGTCCAGATTGAGAGATTTTTTCTGTTGCATCTCTTTTAGTTAAAAGATATGCCGCTTCCATAAAGGAATCCCAATCGGTAGGGGGTGTAGAGTAACCAGCTTGTGCAAGTAGTTTTTTGTTATATATGACCATTAAGCCATCGATTTGCATAGGGATTGCATATAGCTGTTCATCTCTACCCGTAAAGTCATCAATTGCTGTTGGGTAAAATTCTTTGGAATATGTTTCTTTATCCATTATCGTACTTGGTAATGGTGAAAGATATGATTCAAACTTTGGTAGCCAACTATTATGAATCATTACAATATCTGCTACTGGTTCATCAGTTTCCAAGGATTGAGTAAGCCTAGTGTAAACTCTACTTTCATAGTTTCTAAGAGGTTGTAAGGAGTACTTAATTTTAATTCCAGGATTTTCAGCTTCATATTTCTCTAATATCGGATGCATAGTATCTTCATCTTCCCAAAAGCCCCAGTATGTTAATTCAACAGATTCTGGTGTTGAAGGGGAAGAGGGGAGCATTAGAGCAAGAGCGATGGCTATAACTAGGAGAACCCCTGCTACTATAGAGAGTATGATTATTAATTTTTTCTGTTTCTGATCCATATTTAATATTGTACAGAAATTAAAGTCTTTCTGCTACCGCAATTAGTCTTTTAGTTCCAACTCCAAGTGGCCAGCATGTCATAAGAGTGACTGTTTCCTTATCTCCTTGGTTTCTTAGGATTGAAAAATCATCAGGAGATACTATCCTTTTGTTCCTAACAACATACTCAATATCCTGGTTATCTTTTTTTACTGTAACAGTATCTCCTACATCAATATTTTCTAGTTTAGTAAATATTGTTTCTGGAAGATTGGAGTGTCTGTTAAAGAACGAAAGGACAGCACTGTGTCCATAGATGAAAGAATTTCCTCCATCACCTGGTAATGGAGTGCCCTTAAAGTGGGCTAATCCATATTTTAGATATTGGTCATATACAGTTTCATCAGAGCTTTCCACGTTAGGTGTAATTCTAATATCCTCTATCCCAATACTTTCGATGGTAAGATACATATTCTCTTTGTATGTTTTGTTTACTAAGATTTCCTTTGTACTTTTCGTAGAAGGGTCATATGAGAAGACTCCTTGATATTGAAGCTCTCCAGCATTTGATGAGAGGTTTTGAAAGTAACTTTTCCCTGGATCGTAGTACGCGAATTCATCAGATATATACTGCTTGTATGATTCAGGTAAAGGGTCTTTCATAAGGGTAGTTTTCATAAGCTCATACTGGCCTTTTACGTAAGAGTTAAAAAGTGGGACTGTTTGGGTTAGTATTAAAAGAACTCCAATGATTCCTAAAAGGATAGCTAAGAACTTCTTTGTTCTTCCAATCTTTTTCTCACTAAATTTTTTAATTTCAGGCTCGTGGGGCATATAGAGATATATTATCAGTTTAGAAAGAGTATGTCATTTGTTGGCAGTTATCCCTTTTGTCTGCTAGAATGGGGGCTGTATGGAAAAGAAAGATTACTATAAAGTCCTTGGTGTAAAAAAGGATTCAAAAAAAGAAGATATTAAAAAGGCTTACAGAAAGCTTGTTAAGAAGTACCATCCTGATATGAACAAGGATGATAATGCTGAGGAGAAATTTAGAGAGGTACAAGAGGCATATGAGGTTCTTTCAGATGAGAAGAAACGACAGGCATATGATCAGTATGGGCATGCAGGTACTCAAGGTTTTGATCCTAGAAGTGGCAATGGAGGGGGTTATCAGTATACATATGGAGGTGCTCCATTTGATATGGGTGATATATTCAATACCTTCTTTGGTGGTGGAGGCAGTAATTTTGGATTTGATTTCGGTTTTGGAGATAGACAGCAAAAAAGGAACAATAGGGGGGAAGATTTAAGGTACAAAATGAAATTTTCTTTTGATGAAGCAATGAAGGGTGGGGAATATACTCTTAATATGAAGAGAAAGGTTAAATGTACTAAGTGTGATGGAATTGGGAGTGCAAACAAAAAGAGAAAGACATGTGATGTTTGTAAGGGTACTGGGAGAGAGAGAAGGGTTCAAAACAGCTTCTTGGGACAGATAGCTGTTATGGCACAGTGTTCTAAATGTAAAGGAATGGGAACTATACCTGAAGAAGAGTGTCCTAAATGTGGTGGTAGTGGTCTAGAGTCAAAGAGTGAGGAAGTTAAGATAAAGGTGCCTGCAGGGGCGTATGATGGAATGGTTTTAAGATTTAGAGAGGGAGGGAATGCTAGTTTAGATGGAGAGTATGGAGACCTATTTATAGAGTTAGAAGTAGAGCCATCAGAAATCTTTGAAAGAAGGGGTAACGATTTGTACTCTGTTGAGAGTGTCCCTATTCATACGGCAGTACTTGGGGGAAAAAGAGATGTTAATACAATTAAAGATTCTGTTAAACTAAAGATTCCTAGGGGAACCCAACCAGGAACGATTTTTAGAGTTAAGGGGGAGGGTTCTCCAATTCTTGGAAAAGAGGGAGAGAGAGGGGATTTGTATGTTAGAGTGGATATTGAAATTCCTAAGAGATTGAAGAAGGAGGAAAGAAAACTTTGGGAGAAGCTTAGTGATATGTAGTATTTACATATTAAAGTTCTTTTGGTATCATGATAGGTAGTAAACTTGTATATTAGGATGAAGGTGAGGCTAGAACTCGCCTTTTTTTTAGTATGTTAATTTGTTAGGTTTTTTAAGATGGCAATGACATCAGAACTAATTGCAGCAATAAACCAGATAGCTGCAGAAAGAGGAATAGATAAGGAGGAGGTATTTGGTGCCTTAGAGAGTTCTATACTTAGTGCTGTTAAGAAAGAGAGGTATGGCAAGGTTGAGAGAAGCGATTATGATACACAACAGGATGAGGAAGAGGAAAGGGAGGGGAGCAACTTAGCAGTAGAGGTTGATAGAGAGACAGGTGAGTTTAAACTATTCGCTCTCAAAGAGGTTGTTAAAGAGATAAAGGATGAAGAGAAAGAGATTGATTTAAGTGAAGCTGAATATATATCTTCCACTGTTGAGATTGGTGATTCTGTACAAATAGAGATGCCTTCGGAGGATTTAAGTAGAATTGCTACACAAACAGCAAAGCAGGTATTACTCCAAAAGATTAGGGAGTCTGAAAAAGAGGCTGTAATTAGCGAATTTAGTGATAAAGTTGGAGAGGTTTTTACTGCATTAATGCAAAGAATGCAAAAGGGAGGAGCTGTTTTAGAAATTGGTAAGGCTACTGCATATATGCCTCCTGAAGAGCAAATAGCTAATGAATTCTATAGAGTAGGACAGAGATATAAAGTTTTACTAAAGAGTATTGAGGATTCTGAAATTGTTGTTTCTAGATCAGATCCACAATTCTTGATAGAGTTGTTTAAATTAGAGGTTCCTGAGATAGAGTCTGGTGTTGTTGAAATTAAGGCTATTGCTAGAGAGGCTGGTTCTAGAACTAAAATTGCTGTTGTTTCAAATCAAGATGGAATTGATCCAATTGGTTCATGTGTAGGGCAAAGAGGTATTCGTATTGCAAACATTATGAATGAGCTTGGAGAGGAGAAGATTGATATAATTGAGTGGGATGATGAGGAGGAGCAATTTATAGCTAATGCTTTAAGTCCTGCAAAAGTAGATTCTGTGGAGATTAATGGTGATACTGCAACAGTAATAGCTCCCTCAGATCAGTTATCCCTTGCGATTGGAAGAGAGGGTCAGAATGTAAGATTGGCATGGAAATTAACTGGAGTAAAAATTGATATTGAAAGCGAAGAGGGAGACACAATAGAGCATGAGAAACTTCAAAGTGAAGACTCTGATGCAGTGGAAGAGTATATAGAGGGTGTTAACAAGGA
>DFBL01000053.1:0-6761 GCA_002366615.1 Candidatus Dojkabacteria bacterium UBA3081 | reverse complement strand
GTTGTTAAAGAAGAAAAGTAATTAAAATGGAAAGATATAGTTGTAGATGGCAAAGAGTAGTAAAGAAAAAAAGAAGAAATGTGAGAACAGAGTTCCAATTGTTGCAATATTGGGTCATGTTGATCATGGAAAAACTACAATTCTTGACTATATCCGAAAGAGTCATGTTCAAAGTTGTGAAGCTGGAGGTATAACTCAAAAGATTTCTGTTTTCAATATCTCTCCAAGTGGAGATAAGGGTAAGCAGATTACATTTGTTGATACTCCTGGTCACGAAGCCTTTGATTTAATGAGAACAAGAGGAGGAATTATTGCTGATATTGTATTACTAGTTGTTGCTGCTAATGATGGAGTTAAACCTCAGACTTTAGAATCTATTGAAATTATTAAAAGTTCCTCTGCTAAACCTATCCTAGTTATTAATAAAACAGATCTTCCTGATACTAACGTTGCAAAAATAAAAAGGGAGGTTGTTAGTCATGGTTTGTTACTTGAAGGTATGGGAGGAGAGATTCCTGTTATAGAAGTTTCTGGAAAAACTGGAAAAGGAATTCCCGAGCTTTTAGATATGATAAATTTGGTTGTTGATGTAGATGGTTTACAAAAAAGAACTAAGTTACCAAAGGGTGTTGTTGCCCAGGCTTATGTATTGGAATCAGTAAAAGATAAAACGAGAGGAAATATTTCAACCCTGGTTCTTGTCCAAGGAAATTTATGTAGAGGAGCTTGGTTGGGATATAAAAAGGATGAAGATTATGAAATTGAGAAGATTAAGGGAATAATATCTGAAGAGGGAGAAAACATTTGTGATTTATCATGTGGATGTGGAGGGAAAATAATTGGAGTATCAGATTTGTTACCACTTGGTTCTGAGGTATATATTCTCCAAGAGAGGGATATGAAACTGCTTAATTCTCTGTACGAAGAAGAACATGAGGATTTAGAATCAGCTCTTGTTGAGGATGATATCTTTGCTTCCCTTTTTGAGGGAGAGGAAGAGGAAAAGGATAACAAACTAGAGGTCGTTATTAAAAGTTCTTCTCAAGGTTCTTTGGAGGCATTGAAAAAATCTCTAGACAAGTTAAAAAAGGATGAATTTACAGTTGATATAGTTGCACAGGGGGTTGGAGATATATCAAATAAAGATATAGAGATAGCCTCTCTTTCAAAAGCTATTGTCTTAGGTTTTGAAGTAGGATTAGAGAAAGGGGGAGAGGATTTTGCGAAAAAGAGTGGAGTATTAGTAAGGACATATTCGATAATTTACAAGCTAGTAGAAGAGATAGAGGATGCTCTCGATATGCTTTCAGCTCCTAAAGTAACTGAGGAAGAAATAGGCAACGGTGTAATTAGGATGATATTTACCCTAACAAATGGGTCAAAGGTACTAGGATCAAGGGTTAAAGAGGGAATACTTAAGAGGGATTGCAAGTCCTATGTTGTTCGTAATGATGAAATAATTGGAGAAGGGAAGATTCTTTCCTTGAGAATTGGAAAAGATACAGTACATGAAGTAAAGCAGGGGGAAGAGTGTGGAGTTATATTAGATACAGAAGTGAATGCTTTAGAGGGTGACGAACTCTATTGTTACAAGGTTTTGAGGTAATTTAATGATTGACAGAAACCCTATAAGGGTATAAAATAGGCCTTGAATCGTCTCCAACTATTGTAAAAACTGATATATGATGATAGTCTAGAATATATGGCATTAACCAAAAACGAAAAACAGAATATAATTGAGCGGTTTAAGCTTCATGAGGGAGATACAGGTTCTCCTGAAGTTCAGGTAGCTATTCTTACTGCTGAAATTGAAAGATTAAGTGAACATCTCAAGGACCACAAGAAAGATAATCACTCAAGAAGAGGTCTATTGCAAAAAGTCGGAAAAAGAAGAAGACTTTTACAATATCTTCAAGAAAGTGAGCCTGAGAGACACAAGATTTTTTCTAAAAAGATTAAAATTTAATCACTGGATTTCTTAATCCCTTTCTTTTTTTTCTTTCTCTTGATATAACTACTAGGTTAAGAACTTAGTTATTTTTAATATATAATTTTTTTATTTAAATATATGCTTTTTAAACATAAAGTACATGAATTCGAGATAGATGGACGTAAATGTTCATTTGAAACTGGAAAGTTAGCCTTAAAATCCGAGAGTGCAGTTATTGCTAAAATGGGTGATACAGTAGTAGAGGTCAATGTTAATACCTCACCAGGAAGACAGGATAGTGACTATTTCCCAATGTCTGTGGAATATGTAGAAAGATTTTACGCTTCTGGAAAGATAAGTGGTTCTAGATTTGTAAAGATAGAGAGATTCCCAAGTGATGATGCTATCTTAAAGGCTAGAATGATTGATAGGGCCCTAAGATCTAGATTTCCAGATGACTATAGAGATGAACTTAGCTTGATTGTCACAGTTTTGTCATACGATGAAGAGAATGATCCACTAGTTTTAGCTATAAATGCAGCTTCAATTGCATTGATGAATTCCACTGCACCATTTGATGGTCCTATTGCAGGAGTAAGAATTGGTATGAAAGAGGGAAAGATAAAAGCTGAGTATAGTGCAAGTGAGGATGATGTAAATGAAGAGAACAAACTTAACTACATATTAGGTGGGGATGAAAAAGTTTTCACTATGATAGATGCTAGTTGTTATGAAGTTGAGGAAGAGAAGGTCCTAAAAGCAATGGAGATGGGTTTATCGGAAATGAAAGAATGGATTACTCAACAGAATACATTTCTTAAGATGTTGGATAAAAAGGAGAAGGAGTATACATCCTTTAAACCTGATGAGGAGATGCTAAAAGAAATATCTGAATTTTTAGGAGAGAGGATATTAAAAAATCTTCTAGCTGGAGAAAAGAATTTGCACGAAGAGACTAAGGAAGATATATTCAAACAGTTTGAAGGAAAATATTCTAAATCTCAAATGAGCGATGGATATGATAAATTACTCAAAAAAAGTATGAGGAAATATGTGCTAGAAGAGAAAAAGAGAGCTGATGGAAGAGGGTTTGATGATATTAGAGAGATGGAAGGAGAGATAGATCTTTTACCTAGAGTTCATGGTTCTGGTCTCTTTACTAGGGGAGTTACTCAGGTTCTTTCAATTGCAACTCTTGGGCCATTAAGTGATGCAAAATTAATCGATGATATGTTGGGAGAGAAAGAGAAAAGATATATGCATTACTACAATGATTTGCCTTATGCATATGGAGATGTTCAAAGAGTAAGGCTTTCTCCAAGTAGAAGAGCAATAGGGCATGGGATGTTAGCAGAGAAAGCATTGATCCCAGTTATTCCATCAGAGGCAGAATTCCCATACACAATCTTAGTAATGTCAGAGGTTCAAGGGGAGAATGGTTCTAGCTCTATGGCCTCAGCATGTGGTTCAAGTTTAGCTTTGATGGCTGCGGGAGTTCCAATTAGAAAACTTGTAGGAGGAATTGCTTGTGGTTTAGTAAAGCATGAAGACGGAAAATTTGATGTGTTGACAGATATGCAGGGAGTTGAAGATTTCTATGGTGATATGGACTTCAAAGTCACAGGGACAAAAGATGGTGTCACAGCTGTTCAAATGGATAACAAAATAGGTGGGCTTACTATGGAAATTGTAAAGGTAGCTTTTGCTAAATGTAAAGATGCTAGGGTAAAGGTTATAGATATAATGGAAAAAGTTATTAACGAACCTAAAGGTACTCTATCCGAGTATGCACCTAAAGTTGCAAGAGCAGAGATTCCTGTAGACAAAATAGGAGAATTAATAGGACCAGGAGGAAAGAATATTAGAGAGTTAACGGAGAAAACAGGAGCAGAGATTACAGTAGAAGAGGATGGTACTGTAAATATATACTCTTCAAAACAGGAATCAATAGATATGGCATTGGAGTATGTTAAAAGATTAGGAATGGTTCCAGAGATAGGGGAGATATATGAAGGGAAAGTTGATGCAATAATGGAGTATGGTGCATTTATAGAAATAGCACCTGGTATTTCAGGTTTAGTACATGTCTCAGAGATTAAAGATGGGTTTGTTAAAGATGTTCATGAGCATCTAAAAGAGGGAGATACTGTAAAGGTAAAACTTTTATCAAAAGATAGAGGTGGGAAGTTAAAACTTAGCATCAAACAGGCCCAAGAGAACACTTCAGAGAGTGTCTAAACTTTTGTAATCTTGGCGATGTAAAATCCCATCATCTCAGATGATGGGATTATTCTTATACTTTTCTCTATATCAGGATGATAGTCATTTCCACTCCAGTGAGTTATTCCTTTTTGAATATAATTTCTAAACTTTTCAAACCCATCACTTTTAACTATTTTGATCTCTTCTAATTTAGCATTACTATGTTTCTTGAGTAGATATGTAACTATACCTTCGTTTTCCTCTGGCTCTAAAGTACATGTAGAGTAAAGTAATGTACCACCTGTTTTTAATGTAATAAAGGCGGACTCTATTAAATCTCTTTGTAAAAAGGATAAAGACTTTATTTTTTTTATACTCCAAAATCTCAACGGTTTTTGTCCTCTTAGATATATTCTGCCCTCTCCACTACAGGGGGAATCTAAAAGTACCCTATCAAAGTAATCAGGATATTTTTTACCAAAATCTCTTCCATCACTTAATGTTATTTTTACACTATCAGCCCCAAATTGCTCTGTCACATTACGCAAAGAGTTTGTTCTTGATACCTCTAGCTCATTAGCTAATATTTTAGCTTTATTCTTAGTTATATCTGCAATATGAGTGGTTTTACTTCCTGGGGCAGAGCACATATCTAGTATAGTGTCATCTTTTTGGGGATTTAATACTAAAGTAGCTAATATGCTAGATAGATTTTGTATGTAGAATCTGCCCTGTCTATACTCTTCTAGCTGAGATATTTCAGATTTATCTTTATTATCAACAAAGTAAATATTTGGTCCCCATTTAATAGGGATTAATATTAAGTCTCTTTTTTTTAATAGTTGTACTGTTTCATTTACATCTCCCTTTAATCCATTAACCCTTATGGTTGTTCTTGCCCTTTGGCTAAATATATTTTTAATTTCTCCCTTGGAAACTCTCAAAATACTTGCCATTCTTGATATGAATATGTCCTCTTTAGTGTAATATGTTTTTTTATTTGAAAAACTTCTTTTTCTTGGAACTTTGTAATTACTTCTTTTTCTTTTACCCATTATATTTCTCCTTTCAAATATTTAATTATACTCCCAACAACTAATCCAGCGCTTTCTGCTCTTAAGATATTGGTTTTTAGTTTAACAAAACTAAATCCTTTCTCTTTCATAATTTCTAAATCCTTACTACTCCAACCCTTCTCTGGGCCAATTGCAATAACAGTAGGTTTTTTAATATCAACCTTTCCAAAATACTCATTAAGAGAAACAGTTTTAATATTCTCAGTTGTAAGACATATTCTATTTGATCTATTACTTACTTTTAAATCTTTAAGATTTATTGGTTTTTCTATGATGGTGGGTGTAATATTTCTGGATTGTTCAACTGTATCCTTGATTATCTTTTTCCAAAGGCCGTACTCTTTAATAGCTTTGTTCTTTTTAATATGTGAGTATTGTGATTGAATTGGAACTATTCTACCTATTCCAATTTCTACAGACTTCTCTAAAAAGAAATTAAAATTGTTTTTCCCAATCAGAGATTGAACTAAAGTTATATCTATTGGCCCTATACTCTCTTTATCCTCTATCTTTTTAACTATTTGTACCTCTACAGAACTTTTTTCAATATTACCTATGAGTGCTAAAAAAATAGACTCATATGTTTCTATCTCAATGAAGTCTTCAATATTTAATTTAAGCTTATTAATAGCAAAAATACTATCAGAATCTGAAAGATGAGCAGTATCATTTATATCTAATTTGTGTTTAACAAAAAACCGATGCATACCCGATTATATCATTTAACTTGACATATATACCGTTAAATAATCATAATTGTATAAAGAAGAATTAAATTAAGAGACATAAAAATGGAAAATATACCTGCTATATATTGGATGGTTTTGGTAGGAGGGGTAACCTTTTTTATCTGTTTTGTACTTTATCAATTCGCTATGCTACTTAAAGAATCTACAGGAGCGGTAAAGGATGGTAGAAAAATTATAAAGGATGCAGAAGAGATAGTTCAGAGTGCTAATGAGATAGTTTCAGAGGTTAGTGGTATTGTTAAATCAGTTAAGGGGACAGTACTTCAAATCAATGAAATGGTGCTTGTTCCTGTGCAAAAGATTTCTGTTTCTATTGGCTTATTAAAAAGTTTTGTAGAGGGGATTAAAACAAGAGAAGAAAAGTAAAATTGAGATTGATATTGGCCATTTAAGCCTGTATCATAAATAAATGCGATTAACTCCACATCAAAAGAAACAGTTAAAGATTATCTTAATATTGTTAATAGGGATTCCTCTTACCAGTTATGGTGTATATAGGGGTGTGCAGTATGTCTCTAGGGCTGGAGCTGATGCTACCCCAAGAGATGTCATTGTATCAAATATTACTACTAGTTCTGCCTCTATTAGTTGGTTAACTGAAAAGCCTGTTGATACATATCTTATCCCTATTATTAATGGAACTGAGCAAAGTCCTCTTCCAGACAAGAGGGGTGAAGGAACTAGATTAACACACTATGTAGAACTTAAAAGTTTAGAGCCTTCTACCAAATACTCTTTTGCTATTCTCTCAGATGGAGAGAAGTACACTAAAGGTTTGGACAAGGTCTATGAACTTACTACTGC
>DFBL01000016.1 GCA_002366615.1 Candidatus Dojkabacteria bacterium UBA3081 | reverse complement strand
CCTAATGTACAATCTATGTAGAATCCGTTTGGTTGTATATTTAAATTCTCTAGTATTTCGTTAAGTAAAACAGGTTTGTGTATTATTTCCATTCCTATTTCTCTCCCATCTTATTTATTTCTTGTGCTATCTCATCTCCATGTGTTTTAAGGTACTCTACTCTCTCTTGCCATTTCTCTTTATCCCATACCTCTATCCAGTTTACTAAGCCGATAAAGACGATATCTTTATTAAGATTGGCATGATTAAACAGGGCCTCAGGTATTAGAAATCTACCTAATTTGTCAATACTTATTTGTGTAGCACTACCTATTAAGAATCTACTTGTATCACGAATATTTTTATTTATAAAAGAGCCATCTATTACATCCTTAGCTATTTGTTCCCACATTCCCTTATTAACAAGGATTAAAGAGTCTTCATATCCTCTTGTTAATATTATTTCCTCTCCTAATTCATCTCTAAACTTTTTTGGAAGTGATACTCTTTTTTTGTCTCCAATTTTACTGTGGTACTCTCCGATTATCATGAGTAAAATATACCACTTTTTACCACTTCTTGCCACTAATGTACCACCAATTGATTGAAAAGGTCAAGAGTATAATACTACAAGATATCTATTATGAAGATTATGCTTTGTTTTGGATTCATATTAGGGTTAATACTTAAACATATAATAACCGGGTGAGAATTTATGAGGGGTGTATTTGTATACTATTAGCATCAAAATAATATTTCTCCCTATTTTTGTAGTAAACTATATTGTTATGAGAATATATTTAAAAGAAATCAGAGAAAATTATCCAGACCTTGAAATACTCAATTACAATCCAGAAATATTTTTTGAAAATATTAATCATGATTCTAGAGTCAAAGTCCCCAACTCTCTTTTTGTACCCATAATTGGAGAAAAATTCGATGGACATGATTTTGTAAAAGATGCTTTTACAAGTGGGTCTGTTGTTTCTATTTTTCAAAAAAATAAGAATATTCACAATTCAATAAAGGATGAACCACTAATTCTTGTAGATGATATTTATATAGGTCTCAAGGATATTGCGAAATTGATTCGAAGAAAGGTAAATGTTCCTCTCATTTCAATTACAGGGAGTACTGGTAAAACTACAACTCGTGAGATGATTTCTCAAATTCTTTCCTCAAAGGGAAAGGTTCTTAAATCTAACTCAAATATCAATACTTTGTGGGGGAATGCAGAGATTCTAATGAAGTATGATAGCCATAAATATATTATTATGGAGTTTGGTATGGATAGAAAAGGTGAAATTAAAACACAATGTGAAGCATTTGATCCTGATATCGGAGGAGTATTGAATGTTGGTCATGTCCATAGCATGCAATTAGGAGGTATTGAGAATGTGTTTTTAGAAAAAAGGGCGTTAACAGATTATCTCTTATCTCATAATCGAAAAGTTGTAATAAATATCGACGATGAAAGATTGGCTAGAATCTCGTCAGAAGGGAACAATATCATATGGTTTGGAAACCAGAAAAAGGCAATGTTTGAAATTAAAGATACAATGCTTAGTAAATCCGGAACTTCATTTAAGATTAAAAATAGGGATAAAGAGTATACAGTCAACTTAAATCTCTTCGGAAAAGGTTATGCATACAACGCGACATGTGCTCTTGCTATATGCAATCAACTAGATTTTAGCATTGAAGATTCGGTTTCCTCTTTAAAACAGTATCAAGGATTTAAAGGAAGATTTGATATTAAAGAAATTAAGGGGGGAACAATCTTGATAAATGATGCATACAATGCGAATCCAATATCTATGAAAATGTCTTTAGATACATTTGAGGAAATATGGGGAATAACAGAAATATATAAAATACTTGTTCTGGGGGATATGAAAGAGCTTGGGAAAGTATCCTCAGATGAACACAAGAAAGCAGGAGAGAAAGTAAAGAAAATGAAGGTTGATAAGGTATATTATCTGGGAGAATACTTTAAGGATTTCAATATTGGTGAACAAAAAGAGTCTCTAGAAAGTGTATATTCCGAGTTAAAGGAGGATATAGAAAGAAAACCAAAATCAGTTATTCTTTTTAAAGCAAGTAATAGTATTGAGTTATCAAAGCTTTTTGAAATGTTTTAGTCTTTCCATTCAATATCAGCACCCAACATTTGTAAATTCTCTACAAAGTTAGGATGAGCTCTTTTAATAGAATCTGCGTTCTCTATTACACTCTCACCCTCTATGGTTAATGCTATCATCATTAATGCAACTGTAGCTCTGATGATATTTGGGGAACAAACAGTAGCGGGTTTTAATTCTTTACCTCCAAATACAATAACTCTATGGGGATCACACATAACTATATGGGCTCCAAACTTAATCATTTCAGGTATCCAGAAAAAGCCTCCCTCATAAAGTTTGTTCCAAAACATACTGTTCCCTTCTGCTTTAACAGCTAAAGCCATCATAAGGGGGAGTAAGTCTGCAGGAAAGTATGGCCATGGTGCAGCCTCTACCTTTTGTAAAAGATTTTGTGTAAAAGGTTTGAGAACCTTTAAGGGTTTATTGCTTACTGAATATGCAGTATCTCCATCATATTTAATATTAACTCCAAACTTAGTAAATGTTTTGTTGATAAGATCAAAATATTGGGGAATTGCATTCTTAACTCTAACCTCTCCTCCTGTCATAGCACCTAATGCAAGTAATGTTGTTATCTCATGATGGTCAGAGGAGATTGTAAATTCTGTTCCATGTAAACTCTCAACTCCTTGCACGACTAAAGTTGATGAGCCAACTCCATCAATATTAGCACCCATCTTTATCAAAAAATTACACAGATCTTGCACATGAGGTTCTGATGCAGCGTTTACCATTACAGATTTACCCTTAGCTAAAGATGCAGCCATTGTGAAATTTTCGGTTGTGGTTACTGACATGTAGTCTTGCCATAGGGAGGCTCCTTTCAGACCCTCTTTCGCTTCTATCCTAAGAAGACTGTTTGAACTAATCTTTGCTCCTAAATGTTCTAAGACCTCTAGATGTGGATCTAGTTCTCTAATCCCTAATGAACAGCCACCAATCTTCTCTTTTACTTCTAGTACTCTATGTCTATGAAGTAATGGAGAGAGGAGTAATACTGCCCCTCTCATTCCTAGTGGGAAACCCTGTTGCCCAAATGAATCACAAAATTTTGAGTTATCAATTCTTACACTCTGTTTTTCTTTATCCCACTCTATCTTAGAGCCAAGACTATCCATCAATTCAATCAACTGTTTAACATCTGTTAACTCCGGGAAATTGTGTAAAACAATAGGTTCATTAGTAAGTAATGTTGCACAAAGGATAGGGAGTGCGGAATTTTTGTTTCCAGCAGGAGTTAATTCTCCACTTAACTTATTTCCCCCTTTAACTATTAAATTTGACATATTAGTAATTAAATAATGTTAATTTCACACTCTAAAGATACTCCAGTACTCTCTTCAAAACTTCTCTGTATCTCTTTTAAAAAGTTTAATATTTCAGAAGGTGTAGCTTGTCCATAATTTGTAACTATCAATGGGTGCTTTACCCACGTTCCTACATCCCCTACTCGTTTATTTTTCCATCCTAGTTGTTCAAGTATATATGCAGCAGGTATTTTTACAATATTCTTTCTGTTTGTATCATACTTTGGCAGATTTGGAAATATTTTAGAAATTTTATCATACTTAGTTATAGATATCTCTGGATTTTTAAAAGTACTTCCACAGGAGCCGTACTCTTGAATGCTTGGAAGTTTTTCATTTCGGATATCTATTACCGCTTTTTGAATACTTTTTGGAGTTATCTCCTTACCCTTAAGTTTTTCAACAATACCAGAGTATTGTAAATACTTTTTATCAATATGATTTTTAAATTTTTCAAGTTTAAATAACACACGCTTTACTATTACCTTGTTTTTTAAATCTCTTTTGAATATGCTATCCCTATACCCGAAATCACACTCATTGTTTTTTAAAACAAGTTCTTTTCTAGTAGAAATATCTAAAAGGGTTACCTTTGTTATTAAGTCCCCTACTTCAATACCGTATGCTCCCACATTTTGTATGGGGGTAGCACCTACTGTCCCAGGAATTAACGCTAGGTTGTGTAATCCAATGAGGTTTCTATCTATACTCCAATTTACAAAGGAGTCCCATTGCTCTCCACTCGCTACATCTATCCAAATATATGTTTCATCTTCTTTTGCAATTTCGATACCTTTGTTTTTGATTAACAAGATGGTTCCATCGTAATCTTTACTAAAAAGGATATTAGAGCCACCACCCAAAACAACAAAATTATTTAAATATTTATCTAACTTCTCAATTGAGAAATCCTTGTCTGCTTCCAGGGTGCATAGGGTGTTTGCATGTACATCTACTTTAAAGGTATTGAGCTTTTTTAGGGATACATTTCTCTCTATCTTCATTGTTTAGAGTATATAACAGAATGAGAGGAAAGAGTAAGAACTACTTAAGATATTTTTTAAAGATATCTTCTAAAATATGAACCAGAGCGTTTGTAGGAAAGGTTCTTTCTAATTTAACGTAATTTATTTTTCTTAAATCAACCTGTTTTTTTAATCTCTCTATTTCATCTAAAAGATTGGATTCTTTAAGATTGTCTTGTTCTAAAATATTTGCAGTACCAATATCAAAGAGTATCTTTGCATTAAGATACTGCTCGTTGTGGGTTACCCAAGGGATTGGAATAAAGAGGGCAAATTTTTTAAGTAATCCAATTTCATAGACAGTGTTAGCCCCAGATCTACCAATGAAGATATTCATATTGTTAAGGATATATCCAATACTACTATCATTAATATATTTTTTTACAACAAAGCGTTCTTTTAAATGAGCTGGAAGACTTTCCCTTATCTTTATTGCTGTCTCATAGTCTTGATATACCTGATTACTTCCTGTTTGGAGGAGTATCCGATACTTTTTTAACAATTGATGAACTGAGTCTAATACCTTTTTATTTATCTCATGTGAACCAAGTCCTCCACCAGAGATGTATATAAGGGGGAGCTTTTTATTAGTAACACTTAAAGCAACTATTTCTTTATCTGTTTGTGGAGTTATATCTTTAACAAAAATCTCTTTTCTTACAACATTACCGACATGTATACTTTTCCCTTTAGGAAAGTATTTGAGAGATTTCTTGTAAGAAACATAAATCTTTTTAGCGAACTTACCAACTATTTTGTTTGATAGACCAACAGCTGCTGTCTGTTCATGTAAATATATAGGGATATGCATAAACCATGCACTTATACACACTGGAACAGAAACATATCCCCCTGTAGAAAGAACAAATTCAGGTTTTGACTGTTTAAGGATTTTAAGAGAATTCTTAAATCCTAAAAAAGTTCTAAGGAGTAAGGGTATTGATTTTAAAGAAATTTTTCTTTGTAATTTCCCTGCTTTTATGTAATGCTTCTTTATTGGGAATTTCTTCATCTGTTTCTTCTCCAAGGAAGCTCCTTTCTTTTCTCCTTGCATACCTAAGTCACTTCCAATATATGTAATATTGTCAGCAGGGATATTGTAGTCATCAATCAGGGAATTTATAAAGGCCTTTGCAACAGATAGGTGTCCTCCTGAACCTCCTCCAGTCACAACTATTTTTATTTCAGATCTAAGCATCTTTTGTGTATTTACTAATATTTAATAGTAAGCCTAAAGCAATCATACTTACTATTGTACTCGAACCACCGTAGGTTAGAAAGGGTAATGGAATTCCAGTAAGAGGTATTAACCCAACGTTGGCTGCCATATTAAGAAA
>DFBL01000021.1 GCA_002366615.1 Candidatus Dojkabacteria bacterium UBA3081 | reverse complement strand
GCAGTAGCTATAATGGTAAGACTACCACCCTCTTCAAAATTTCTAGCAGCCCCAAAGAACCTCTTAGGAGGATATAAAGCTACAGGATCAAAACCACCTGAAAGAGTTTTCCCAGATGTAGGCATTGTAATATTGTATGCCCTTGCTAATCTAGTAATACTATCCATTAATATGATTACATCCTCTCCCCACTCTACCATACACATAGCCTTTTGAAGTGCCATCTCAGCAACTCTACAGTTATGCTCAGGTAACTCATCGAAGTTGGATGCATATACTTCACCTTTTACAAATCTTTTCATATCAGTTACCTCTTCAGGTCTCTCACCTACTAAAACAACCATTAATTTTGCTTTAGGGTTGCTTTTTGCTACACCATCTGCAATATCTTTTAGCAAGAACGTTTTACCTGCTTTAGGGGGAGATACAATCATAGATCTCTGCCCAAAACCAATAGGGGCAAGTAAATCAATAATTCTAGTAGAAATAATTTCAGGATCAGTCTCCAATTTAATTTGCTTGTTAGGAAATATTGGAGTCATTTTCAAAAACTGTGGCCTATCTGCAGCCTTAGCAGCTGGTTTACCATATACAGTATCTACCCTTAACAAACTGAGATACTTCTCTTTGTCTTTTGGTAACCTAGCAGGCCCAGATACAACATCCCCTGTTCTTAAACTAAATTTCTTAATTTGAGAACCAGAAATATATACATCATTATCTCCAGGAAGTAACCCATCTGTTCTCAATACTCCATGAGAACCATCTTTTTGTGTATCCAAAATACCCTCTACAAATACATATCCATCATTAGAAGTAGATTTTTTGAGTATTTCAATAATCAACTCTCTTTTAGGAAGTTCCATAAAATTATCTAATCCAACTTTTTTTGCTTCAGAACGTAAAGAAGCTAAAGTCATTGCTTCGTACTCTTTAATGCTCTTTGTTTTGTTTACCATATAAACGTATAACAGGGAAATTTATAATAATTAGGGTATCTAACCCCATCTAATACTTTCAGTATATTCAATCACAAAATGAAAGTCAACTGGAAAAAAATAAAAAGAAAGAGGGATCGGTACTGCCCCAACCGACCCCGGTGTTATCCATCCAGTTTCTCTACTTAATAGATAAAACCGGAGAGCATACACTATGCTTCTCCAAATCTTTCTTTATTTAAGTTCAATAAACTCATACTAAAAAAAGATTTGTAATCTTAGTCTTTTCCTTTTGCCCAGATGTGTTTGTGGCACCCCAGACAAAGGGAGAAAATTAAGATATCCACATAGTTATATAATGAACATCATATTATAACCCCCCAGAGGATAATATGTCAACCCTATAAGAGATATCCACATAGTAGCCCTCTAATAGATAAGCCTTGTTGTTTAAGGTTTTCGGAGTCTCTCCTTTTTTGCTGTGTTACGAATAAACGCAATAATTACAGATGTTACGCAAAATGTTGATAGACTGTTGCAAAAAAATTATAAAGCCCTAATACTCTTAACTGAAGAAACAGTAAACCCTTTAGAGCCCCTCTTTCTTGTACTCCCAATATAAGCCCCTTTGTAACCTACCCTTTCGGCCTCAGCAAGAACCGAATCTAATCCCCATGTACCTCTAATCTCTCCCGTTAAACCTACCTCTCCAAAATATATAAAATCCCTGTTTAATACAGCATCTTTTACTGCTGATTTGATAGCTGCACACACAGCCAAATCAATAGCTGGATCAGATACAGTAACACCTCCTACCACATTAACAAATACATCTTTGTCACCTAAAAATACACCACCTCTTCTAGATAATACAGCACAAAGCATATCCAATCTTGGCTTTTTAATACCATTTGCGACCCTTCTTAAGGGGCCTGCTTCTGCACCTCTTTCTACTACTAATGCCTGTACTTCAACAAAAACAACCCTTGAACCCTGTACAATTGCTCCTATAGCGCTACCAGAAACAGATGATTTAGAATCTAAAAATACCAAAGATGGATTTCCAACTTCTTTTAACCCACAAGCCGTCATTTCAAACACCCCTATTTCGTTAGTAGAACCAAACCTGTTTTTCATACCTCTCAAAATTCTGTACTGATTAAACTCTCCACCCTCAATATACAAGACACAATCTACAATATGCTCCAATATCTTAGGACCAGCAATGTCTCCCCCCTTGTTTATCTGCCCAACAAGTATACTTGGTATGCCTGTAATCTTAGAAAGCCTTGTTAATACAGCACCCGATGCCCTAACCTGACTAATACTCCCGGGATATCCTCTAGAGGTTAAGGAAGACATACTTTGTATTGAATCTACTATCAAAAGATCAAAACTTTCCTCTTTAAGTAGATTAAAAATATTCTCTGCAACCAAATCATTAGTAACGAATATATTATCTCTATTCCCTAGTTTTTTAGAAAGCCTATCTAACCTAGACATCAATTGAAGTGGAGATTCCTCCCCACAAACATACAAAATCCTTTTCTTAGAAGAAAGTCTTAAAGCTATCTGCAAAAGAATTGTCGATTTACCAACCCCAGGCTCTCCACTAAGCAATACAACCTCCCCAGAAAGCAAACCTCCCCCTAAAACCCTATCAAACTCTTTTACACCCGTACTTAATCTACTTTTGGATATATTTTTACTATAGCTATTACTATTATACTTGGTAATAGCCTTATAGTCTGACTTTACTCCCTTCTCTTTCTTTGCCCCACTCTGAGGAGATTCTTCTGTAAGTTCCTCTAAAGCTCCCCACTCTCCACAAACATTACACTTTCCAGACCACTTAAGAAACTCGCTACCACAAGAACTACATATATATTTCATTTAGTTAATACTACAAATTATTCCTTTATTACAACCTTCTCATTCTTAAAATCCAACTCTATTTTCCCAGTAACGTCATTTTTAAGCATATGATCTGCAACAGTACTCTCAACAAGATCTTGCAATACTCTTCTTAATGGCCTTGCACCATACTCTTCACTAAATCCCTCTTTTACAATATGTGTCATAAAAGATCTGCTTAATACAACTTGAACATCTTGTCCCTTTAACCTATCATTTAATTCATTCAAAAGAAGTTTAACAATCTTTCTAGCATCTTTTGTATCTAAAGCTCTAAATATTACAATATCATCTAATCTGTTTAGTAATTCAGGCCTTAAAGTCTTTCTTAATTCACTCATTAATTCGGATTTCATTGAATCATAAGCCTTTTGAGAATCATCACCCTTGTCCACCCCCTTTTGAGAAGCACCAAACCCTAGTACCTTGTCTCTACCAATCTCCTCTGCACCAATATTTGATGTTAAAACAACAATTGTATTCTTAAAATTAACCCTTCTACCCCTACCATCAGTTAAATGCCCATACTCTAATATCTGTAAAAGGATATTTAATACATCTGGATGAGCCTTCTCTACCTCATCGAAAAGTATTACACAGTGAGGATTTCTTCTAACTTGCTCTGTTAACCAACCACCCTCTTGATAACCCACATATCCTGGAGGAGAACCTATCAGTTTAGACACACTATGCATCTCCATCATCTCACTCATATCTATCTGAACTAGCCTGTCTTCATCTCCAAAAAGCTCTCCAGCCAATACTTTTGCTAATTCACTCTTACCTACTCCTGTAGGACCAAGAAACAGAAATGAAGCCCAAGGTCTACTAATATCAGAAGTCCCTACCCTAGCTCTTTTAATTGCTGAAACTACACTCTCCACTGCCTCATCCTGACCAACAACCAATTTATTTATCTTGTCATCTAGTTTCAACAAAGCGCTCTTCTCTTTACTACCAAGTGTATTTAGAGGTATTCCCGTCCAATCAGAAACTACCCTCCTAATATCTTCTACTCCAACTTCGCTACTCTTACCCTTCTTACTCTTCTCTCTCTCATCTTCCAGCTTCCTTATCTTTTTTAAAAGAGCCTCTTCACTCTTTTTATATTTCTCTGCCCTTTCCATCTTCCCCTGTAGAATATATTCCTTTTTAGCATTTTGTATCCCTCTTAACTTTGACATTAGAGAGGAAATATCTTCATACTCTCCTTCTACACTTAATCTCTTAGTTGCACAAGCCTCATCTAAAAGATCAATCGCTTTGTCAGGAAGATATCTATCACTAATATACCTATCAGAAAGTGTAACAGCTAATTCAATAGCTTCCTCATTAACATTAATATTATGGTGAGCCTCCAATATTGGTTTTAAATTGCTCAATATCTGAACACTCTCATCTATTGTTGGCTCTTTAAGAAATATCGGTTGAAATCTCCTAGCTAAAGCATTATCATTTTCAAAATATGCAGAGTATTCATCTGTAGTAGTAGCCCCTATACACCTAAAATCATCCCTTAGAAGTGCTGGCTTAAGAATTGATGCTATCTCCGAAGTCCCTCCAGGAAGAGAAGAGGTAAGTATTGTGTGAATCTCATCTATGAAAAGAATTGTATTGGTGGATTCAACTACCTCATTTACTATCTCTAGTACCTTCTCTTCAACATCTCCTCTCATTCTACTACCAGCCATAATACTGGCTACATCCAAAGACACTATCCGAATATCCTTAAGCGACGGAGGAACCCTTCCATCGGCAATCTTTTGAGCTAACCCTTCTACTAAAACTGTCTTCCCTACTCCTGCATCTCCTACAATTACAGGATTGTTCTTCTTTCTCCTACTTAAAATCTTTACCACACTACCTAACTCCTCCTCTCTTCCCACTAAAGGATCAAGATTCCCTTCCTTTGCTAACTCTACTAAATCTTTACCTATGATATCTAAAATTCTACTCTTTTGAGATGCCATAGGGGATATTTCAGGCTTTGCTAAAACCCCCAATGGGTATGTAGCATTTTCAGAAAGATGCTTTCTAAATCTCCTTTGATTAAGACCCTTTTTAACTAAATCAGTAACAAAGATATCCTTCGATTCAAGAATTGCTAACATCAAATG
>DFBL01000025.1:21508-31372 GCA_002366615.1 Candidatus Dojkabacteria bacterium UBA3081 | reverse complement strand
TTAGAGGTAATGGAGCATATGAGAGAGAAATTAATACAATATCAAGAGGAAACTAATCAGCTATTCAATTTAGAAGCTACTCCTGGAGAGGGTACAACATATAGATTTGCTAAAGCTGATAAGAAAAAGTTTGGAGATGCTATTATTGCAGCTTCAGATATTGGCAAAAAGAGAAGTAGTTCTCCTTACTATACAAACTCCTCTCAACTTCCTGTTGGTTTTACAGATGATATATTCGAAGCTTTAGATTTACAGGATGATTTTCAGTGTAAGTATACGGGTGGTACAGTATTACATGTCTTTTTGGGAGAGAGAATGCCTTCTGTAGAAGGGGTAAGACACTTTGTAAAAAAGGTAGCAGAGAATTACAAACTTCCCTACTTTTCTCTTACTCCTACTTTTAGTATCTGCCCTATACATGGATATATTGCAGGAGAGCATATGTATTGTCCTAAGTGTGATGCACAGTCAGGATATATTGATGGACAGCTTTTTAAAGAACTTATTTAATTTTTTACTGTTCGTATAATGGCAAAACAAGATAAATTAGCTACAAGACAAAGATGTGAGGTGTACTCACGTGTAGTCGGTTATATTAGACCAGTTACTCAATGGAATCCTGGGAAACAAGCAGAGTTTAAGGATAGAGTAACATTTAATATATAGATGCTAATTACGGGATTTCAAAAATCTACCCTTTTAGACTATCCTGGGAAAATAGCATGTATACTCTTTACATATGGTTGTAACCTTAGGTGTGAGTACTGTCATAACCCTGAGCTAGTTATTTCTCCATACAGAAAGTCTTCAGTTGTTAATGAGGATGAAATTTTCTCCTTTCTTAAAGAGAGACAAGGCCTCTTAGAAGCTGTTGTTATTACAGGTGGAGAACCAACTCTTCATTTAGATCTAATCCCTTTTATTAAAAAAATAAAAGAGATGGGATATTTGGTTAAGCTAGATACTAATGGAACTAATTCTAAGATTGTTAAAGAGATTTTAGATTTGGATATTGTTGATTACTGGGCAATGGATGTTAAATATGAGACAGAGATATACAAACAGGAATTAGAAGAGAGTATAGAGTATGAAGAGATTGAGGAAAGTATTAGGTTGATTCAGAAGAGAGGAAAAGACTATGAATTTAGGACTACCTATGTTAAGGGTATACATACACTTAAATCTGTTAAAGGTATTGGGAAATTAATAAAGGGTTCTAAAAAGTACTATATTCAAAATTTCAGACCAGGTAAAACTATTAACCCTAAGCTAAATAACAGGAATTCATTTACTCAAAATGAGTTAGAGAGTATGAAAAAAGAAATGCAGAAATATGTTAGAAATGTAGAAATTCGAAATTAAGCCTGAGGATTATCTAATACCATTATTACCTTCCCATTTATTATAGAGTCACTATTCCTATCTAAGTATATTGGTTTATGTATCTGATTATTTGATTGAGGATAAAGGATTACCATCTCCTCATCTCTTTTAATACTTTTTACAGTTGCACATCCATCAACAATTGCTACAACAACATCACCATCTTCAATTGTGCAATCTCTCTGAACTACAAGGTAATGTCCTTCATCTAAATTCCTACCATCTATTTCTCTTTGATTCATTGAATCTCCTTTTATTATTAATCCAAAGAGATCCTTTTTTTTGCCTAATAACTCCTTTTCTACTTGAAGCAAGCCTAAATTCTGTTCATTTGCTAATACCATTGGTATCCCAGCATTAGCATATCCCAATATAGGTATACCTACTAAATACTCATATACCTCTTCATCCTCTGAGACAATTTGTATTCCTCTGGGTTCACTGGTTCTGATAATATACCCCTTCTTCTCTAGGGCCTCTAAATGGTTAACAACACCTCTTTTGGTAGTTATACCAAGAATGGTTTGTAATTCTGTAAGTGAAGGTGCATATCCGTTATCTAAAAAGAAATTTCTAATTACTCTAAGTACCTCTTCTTGTCTTTCTGTTAATTTGCCTACCATATACTTAGTATACTCATTTTATTACACTAGTATACCACTAATGGTATACCGTTCAAGTACTTATAGTATACCGTTGTTAAGTTAATATCATATGTGTATACTAAGATAATATAATTTAATAATTAAAATACATTATGGAAGAAAAGAAAGCTAAGAAAATCTACACATTGGATGAAATAAAGTACAATGAGGAGAATAAAACTATAGCAATTTTATCCTGTATTCCAATTGTCGGTTTTATACTTCTTCTAGTAGAAAAAGATGATCAATTCGTTAGATATATGGGGGCACAATATACTATTATTGGTGTAATCCAGATAGTTGCTAGTATTATTATTGTATTAGCTCCTTTTATTGGTTTAGGAACATTCATATTGATAGTAATGGGTATTGTAAAGATAACAAAGGGAGAGAGATATGATATTCCATTTGTATCTGAATGGGCTCTTAAGTTAATGGGTGCTTTGTAAGATTTTAGTCTTAAGTAAATAAAAAGGGGAACCTAGTTCCCCTTTTTTATATCTCAATCCTATTAAGCCTCTATTGACCTAATTCTGGTTGCCAATTTCCTGAACCATCTTGTACTCTAACAAAGTACGATTGCAAAAGATTAATTGGGAAATCAAAGCCGTATTCTAGTGTAGCACCATTTTCATCAACTACCTGGAAGCCATCATATCTTTGCATGTCTGATTCCCATCTACTTACATTATCTGCTGTAAAATCAGGGTCATTAAATCCATTGATGTCTTCAATTAAACTCTTAGCCGTGTAGGATTTAACTCCAGTACCATATAGACCTATTAGATTCCATCCTTTAAATAGGGTTATAGGAGCGGTATCAGTCGGATTTTCATATTGAATAGGATATCCTCTTAGAACTATATTTACATCCTCTTTAGCTTTAATAGCATAACCTTCTCCAGGTAATAATTGAAAATCATTACTATCGTATAATTCTATATTTTGGCCAACAATTTTCCAATTATTAAAATATTTTGAAATAGAATAGAAATTATTATTGTAATTTTCATTTAAGTAAAGTAATAGTGTGGCCGCAGTTGCAGGTTCACCTGAATTATCCCAAAGGAAAGGTATTGAGATAAAGTTAAAACCTTTCTTGAAGGAATAAAAATAAGTTGATTGAATTTGAGTTAATTTTAATAAGGAAGCATTTTCATTTAAATTAATATCTACATTTTCGTCATAGATATTATTACCATTTTGATCTAGAAATAGTAAAACTCCATATCCCTCTCCTTGGGTTGCAATTTTAACTGAATAAATATCACCTTGATATTCAAAATGATACACTCCTATAGGGAGATTAATAAATAGTCCAGTTTCTTTATCTACAATATATCTGAGATTATTATCACTTTTTTGAGCAGAAACCTTCTTAACAAGTTTAATGCTAGAAGTATTTATAGGCTGAGTGCTGTTGATATTATCCTGTAACCCTTTAATATCTCCATCACAATACAGGGCGTTTTCATTTACATATCTATATGAACGAATTTGGCATGTTGTTCCATCTCTCTTACAAACGTCTCCTTTTACTGAATCTTGAGCGCATTTCAAGGGAATTCCAAAAGTGTTGAAAGATGTTAGAAAAGCTCTTGTCGTAGATCTGCAATATCTATCAATATCAACAATTTTACCCTCATCGGGTCCACTCTTACATACACAGTGGCTTACTTTTTCTTTATCTAAGTTTATACTTGGACATCTTACACCTGGGTCGAGCTCTAATACAAAGGTTCCTCCAATAAGATCATGATTTATAATATCACCCTGGTCCCATACATATTCTAAGTTTTGGTGTTCAGCTCGACATGATCCTTTTGTATAATTAGTTCCTGAGCATTCCCAAGATATAGTGCCATTACCTAGAGGAAAAACAGGAGGTTCTCCATTAACAGAACATCCTGTTGCACATAATGTGAGATCTATATCACTCCATTTGGTTGAAGGTGGAATCTCTTTGAAAATAGTTCCATTAGCAGTTCCACATTGACACATAGAAGGTGTTTGAGGTTCCGGTTCCGGTTCTGGCTCAGGATCTGGTTCTGGCTTAGGTTCAATAGGATTATTACACTCAAATATGGAAGCAGTTCTATTATTACCACAGTCTTCTATGTCTGTCACTTTCCATATTGAGTAGGTACCACCCGCTGTTTCATTTCTTTGGCAATGTTTACAATTCTCATTGTAGTATGTACACCAACTACCATTTGAAGGTGTTTGTGTTGAGCCTCCTGGGCAAACGGTATCTTCTGGATCATATTGTGGGAAGTTGTTACAATTCCATTCTTCAAGTTTTCCTGTATTACAATTGCTAGTACTACATTCAACATAGTGTGGTGAACAATCAGGAAACCATTCGGAGATGTAATAGCATTTACCACAAGGTTTATCAAAATATTTGCAACTATTATTGCTTTCCCTAGACGCTGGTGAACGATTTTGTGAATCTGGTGTCGGACAAGTGTTGATATTATTATCTGATACAACCTTGAAACACTTAAGGGATTCTGTTCCCCCACAATATTCTTTACAGCTATTTTTTCTAGAGCAATACTCTATTTTTGATTCACAAGTTTTTCCAGAAGGACAAGCTAAGGAATGTGGGTAGTCTGATGGACATGAAACTGTACATGAACAACCTGTACAAGCTGGTTTAGGATCTTTAGTTGGAGCAGAATAACAGGTTTTTGAACTCTCTCCTCCGCAAGGAGTACCACAACTATTAAGCCTAACACATTTGACAACATTCGAATTACAGTTTTCTTTATCGCAAGAGCTATATGGATAATTAGCAGGACAGCTTGGAGTACATGAGCAACCAACACACGTAGGTTGGTCTGGAGGTGCAGAATAGCAGACTTTAGAGTTTGTCCCCCCACATGGAGTTCCATAACTATTAACTTTGATACAAGTTACTGTAGTAGACAAACAATCATAGCCAACACGAGTACAAGAAGAATTCGGATGAGAAGATGGACATTGGGGAGTACAATCACAACCTACAGCCTGAGCATATGAATTGCTTACAAAATTGCTAATGAATGACTTCTTAGTTGAATAGTTTGTTTGATTATTTAAATTTAATGATGAAAGACTAGTGCTCGTAGAAGCTCTAGAGGTACTTAGCTTAATTGGAATATTCTCACTATTTTCTTCTTGTATAGAATCAGGTGCATTTATAATCATAAGTGTGCTTGGAGCTAATGAATAGGCACTTTCAGTCTTTCTCCAGAGTCCTAGTGGACCAGCATCAATAATTAATTCTGCTACTAAGGCATCCCCAACAGAAGCATAAGTTTCTTTGAATGATTTTAAAAGACTTAAATCTATATACCAATTTCCATTAGAATTTAGGATTCCTGAAAGTAGTTGACTATTTTGTTGAGTATTTTTGTCTAGATAAAAAAGATAAACAACTCCATCTGTAACATTAACTAATTCATCATATTGTTTAATCTCATTATTAGCATCTTTTATAGTCCCATAAGCTGGTGATGGATCACTAATATATTCAGAAATGGGCAAAGTGGTGGCTGAACTTAAAGAGTTTGATATACTTAATTCACTAAATAGAAGAGATTCTCCTGTCATAAAGGAATAGGTTGACTCAGGGTTTAATCCCGTTATAGTGACATGATGAGTGTAATATTCACCCAATTTTTCTACTGTTATCTCTGTCTGGAAATCATCCATCGTTAAAGATAGATCATCACTATTCGTTTTAACCTCTTGAGCTGCTTCAATTTCAGCCTCTCTTACATCTCTAGTATCAAAAAATTTTTCTTTTCCAAAACAGAACAATCTAATTGGTAATGGTGTATCCCCTTCAAATGCTATAGCTGTTGCAGAAGTAGGAGTCTTAGTATTCCAACTTACTGTTACAGAAGAAGATGAAATATTGGAAAATCTCACATCTCTAGGTTTAATCCTAATATATTCATATATTAGGAATCCTATAAATATTAAAAGAAGGACTAAAATTGATGTTTTAAGTACCTTCTTTAACTTATACTTAGATTTAGAAAGTTCACTAACTTCCATAATTGTTCTTAATAAATTGATATATAATCATACTCACATATCCTTATATCCATGTCAAATACCCTATTCCTTTTTTGTTTTTAACATATATGGTAAAATTCTAAGTCATCGGGGAATAGTTCAGATGGCTAGAACGCTGCGTTTGGGACGCAGAGGTCGCAGGTTCAAGTCCTGTTTCCCCGACCATCTTTAACCAAGGGGACGAAACTAACAACCCCATACTCTTCTCTCTCATACCCACTTTTATTTTTTTGTATTCTTACTAATTTCTGTTCTAAACTCCTACCTTGGGGAAATACAATGTATCCATTGTTATTAATTTGTTCTCTCCACTGCTGGGGTACGCCCTTTGTAGCAGCTGCAGATATGATGGCATCGTAGGGTGCTAACTCTCTATATCCTTTCGATCCATCACCTAATATACACTTACTATTAGAATAGCCTAAGTGTTGAAGTCTTTTCTTTGTTTCTCTATATAGTGGTTTAATTATTTCAATCGTAACCACTTCTTTGCATATCTTAGAGAGTATGGCAGCCTGATATCCAGAACCTGTGCCGATATCCAATACTCTAGAGCTACTATCAATATTAAGTAACTCAATCATCAGTGCAACTACATACGGTTGAGATATTGTAACACCGTATCCAATAGGTAAAGGCCTATCTAAATATGCGTACTTCTTTAAATTATTTGGTACAAAAAGTTCCCTTGGTACTTTTCTAAAAGCTTCTAATATATTGATGTCAGAAATACCTCTAGCTATTAGCTGATTTTCAACCATTAAAATTCTTTGTTGATAATAGTTAACATCCATAATGTATTTTACATTTTAATAAATATGGATTCAAATATTAACATGGGTATTGACCCATATTTATAATTGTGTTAATATTAGTTGTGGGTATATACCCAATATATAAATTTTAATATTTTAAATATGGTAAACAGAATTGGAAGAGGAAGATCACAAAGAGCAGGTAGACCTATAAATAGAAAAGCTACTCAAACTAAAGAGTGTACATGTCCTAAGTGTGGATACAAAGAACAGGCTACTAGAGGAGTCCCTTGTACACAAAAGAAGTGTCCTAAGTGTGATACACCTATGAAAGGTTCTTACTGCTTGTAATTGAGTGATATAATGGAGCAGTACTTTAAAGTACTGCTCTACTCTATTTTTTAACCATATTAAGTAATGAGAAGAAGATTTAGAAGAAGAATACAATATGATTTTGAGAATATATATTTTAAACCAAGAAATATCCCTCTTAATGAGTTAGAAGAGGTAGAAATATCAGATGAGGAATTAGAGACATTAAGATTAAGATATATTGAAAGATTAGATCAAGAGGTTTCTGCAAAACAGATGGGTATTTCTCAAAGCCAGTATCAAAGGGATATCACAGAGGCATTAAAGAAGATTACAGAAGCTTTAATTGATGGGAAAGCTATAAACATTAAAAAGAGACAGTAATTTTTCCAACTATTCCTCTAATCGAAGAAATACTCCAGAGTTTTTTGGTAAATATATATTCTCTCCATATACTTCCCCCTTTTCTTCCATCCTGTATGTAAATGAAGATAGCTCATTTGACCAAACTGCCACTGTATCAATATTAAGACCCTTTTCATTTAATTTTAATATTAAATTAGAAGCATCTTTATTACTTGTATAAATACTTCCTCCTACTAGAGTCCACCCTTTATTTAAATTACTTAAACCAACAGAGGAATCAACCCATCCATCTATAGATATCTTCATATCTTTGTCAGAGAATAGTAAATATCCAAAGTTTTGTTTAAGTTCAAAATCATTTCCAGCAAAGGGTATATCATCAGAATTAACAATAATATCTATCCAATCGTAATTTTTAAAATTTGCAACCAGTGATAACTCAGGGTACATCTCTAAAAGGTCTGATGCATACAAGCTCTCTCCATTTTTAAGAGGTGTGAAATCAAAACCAACAAAATTTACTCCCTGATATATATCAATTACATATGTAGATGTTTTGTTTCTCTCTAAACAAAGTGCTTCATTAGTAACTCCCTTTATACTATCCTCTGAAAGAATATCCGGTAACCATTTATATTTACCATCTCTAAAAAAACATTCCCTTGCTCCTTGATAGTTATTACAGCTATCTGAATCTGTTAAATCAGAGATAATGTCTTCACATATATATTTTGGATACCATTTAATATCATTATCCAATCTACAACAAACTCCTTCATACTTCACTTCACAACTCTTCTGTTCATGTTGCTCTTGCAAAAGTATTGAATACTCAACCTTGCCTCCTAGGTATGTACTTCCTGGTTTAAACAGGTCTTCACATCTTTGGGTACCTACATTGTTTCGAAATACTCCTATTAAGTTTTCCCTACTATCTATCTTAATAGTGCAACACTTCTGCTGATATATTTCCTCTGGAATAGCTTCTATCTTACTCAATCCTGTAACCCTATCTGGTAGCTTTTTCCCATTAGTAATCCAAGTATATAAATTCTGTACATCATGATAGTAATCTATACCATCTGCTCTTTGAGCAGGATCATTAGCATTACATGTGCCATACCTATACATATTCCCCCATGCTTCCCATTTTGTAAGCCCAGGACAGCTCACTTGGTGAGATAGTTTTAAAAAGTGGTCAAGTTGTAAATCAAAATTTTCAGCAGGTACTGATTTTAAGCCATGAATACCCCAATCTTCAACAGTTCCAATATTTTCTGGTTTCCAAATATAGTTACTAGCACCTGATTCCTTTAACCACATAGTTAATACAAAAGCAGGGTCTACTCCAACTTTTTTAGCTCTATACACGACATCATTGTAACACTCATATGCATAATTTTTACCCCTACCTGCTATCCATCTATTTGCAAGATCTGTAAACGCTTCTCTACTAATTGCATTAGAAGCGATATATGGGATATTTTGATTACAATTAATTTGTTCTGAGTATACTTTTGGAATTAGGGTTTGTGTGTGATGTGCGATAGAGAAATAGTTTATGTTTTTTAAAGAAGATTTGGCATTGTTTTCTAGTTCGAAATTTTCTTTAACAAAAACAGCTCCCCCATACCTATTTGCATATGTACTCCTAATATCTGAATACTGACCTGTATTATTATCAAAAAGGGTAACATATACCAATTCATTTGGAAGTAACTTTAGGGTTAGATGTGATGGAAGAGATAGTTCATCTTTCTGTCCTTTAGTTGTAAAAAGGAACTCTTTTTTAACAAAATTTTCTAGATGTGAAGAGTTTTCAACTAAGGATGAATTCCAAACTCTTTTCCCATTGAAAATGGAAAAGGTATACTCAGTTGTATCTTTTAAATCCTCTAAATCTACTCTATGAAATTTCTCTCTAACACCACTGCCCAACAGAGTTGTTTCATTTAGTAAAATATGTGTGGGTACATCATTTTTAGTTTTCCAAGAGATTACGGCAGAATCTGAATTAATATCAGATACTATTACATCGTAGGGGGAGCTCATAATATATTCATACTGTCTTTCACCAAAGAAAAGAGTAAAGAACAGTACTAAGAAAAAGAAAAGTGTTTTTAGAACTAAAATATGTTTCTTTTTTAGCTTTTTCATACTCTTTTACCTTGTAAGATATATATACTTGGAATATCTAATACCTTTATTTCTTTACTTTCCCTCCACTGCACAATACTCATTGTGTTTATATACTCCTTTTCCCCCGTTATATCAATAGCAATTGTAAAGTCTGTATTAGGATTACAAACCTCAAGGATATCTTTAATTATAGCTTT
>DFBL01000025.1:17408-21400 GCA_002366615.1 Candidatus Dojkabacteria bacterium UBA3081 | reverse complement strand
ACAAAGGATTGACCATTTAAACCTGATGCCATTAATGCTAAAAGTATGGAAGATGGTCCAACCATAGGAATAACTTTAATTCCTAATCTATGACACTCCCGAACAACAATATTTCCTGGATCTGCTACTGCAGGTGTACCAGCATCTGACATTAATCCCACATCATTTCCCTTTATCAGAGGCTCCAACAGATATGGAATATCCTTTGGCTTACTGTGTTCATCTAACACTCTCATATCTAATTCTTGTAATACAATATCTAAATTCTTTAAATGAGCTCTAGCTACTTTAGGTGTTTCAACTATGTAATATTTAAGATCCCTTATAATATCTAAATCAAATTCCTTTAATTCTTCTTTAAGGGGCTTTTTACTCAATGATGTAGGTATTAGGTATAGGGTTCCTGTATTTCTCATTAATATGTCCTTTCAAAGTTAGAATCAATATCACTTAATTTCAATCTCCATACAACTGGTCTACCATGAGGGCAGCTATATGGATTTTCACATTCAATTAAGCGATTATACAAATCTAGCATCTCCTCTCTATGAAGTCTTTGTCCACTTCTAATGCTTGTATGACAAGACATTGTAGCAAGGATATCATCTTTAAGCTTTTTAATTCCCTTATATAGCTGGGAAGGATGCTCACTAAGTGAAAATATTTCATCAAAAAGAAGTTTCAAATCACTTTCTACAAATTCTACAGGTACACTCTTTATTTGAATACGGTTATCTTTTACATCATATTCAAATCCCCTTTCTTTAAAGAATTGCTTTAGGTCGTTAAGTGCTTCTATTTCTTCATCTGAAAACTGAATTTCATTGGGAACTAAAAGCTGTTGTTTTTCTATACTGTTCTTGTTAACTTTACTCAGCTTCTCAAAAGTAATCCTCTCTGCACCAGCGTGTTGATCAACAATCCAAAGTATATCATTTTCAAATTCAATAACTATATATTTGTTAAATATCTGGAATATATTTCTTATCGTTTCATTTCGTAAACTCTCTTTCTGCTTAAAAGAAAGACCCTCACTGTTTTTCTCTGAAAGTATTTCCTTACTAAAAAGTAAACTGTCTTTCACAGAGCTACTCCTGTTCTTTTCAAAAGTAATATCTCTTTGAACTGACTTTTTGTTACTATATTCTTTTGAAACAAAGGATGGCTGTTTAGAAAGATAGTTTTTAGGTTCATTTTCTTTGTGATATGAGGTAACAGAAACTAAAGCTTTCTTTACTGCTTCTTCCACAGATGCATATACTCTGTAAGGGTTTAAGAAGCGTATTTCTTCTTTTTTAGGATGTACATTTACATCTATTAGCTCTGGATTAATCTCTATAGAGATTAGGAAAGGGACTTTTTCTCCAAATGGAATATATCTTTCATATCCCTGAACTACCGCTCTGGCAATACCACTGTCCCAAATTGGCCTACCATTTACAAATATATATTGATTTGAAGTTCTTTTTTGATGATCAGAAGGATGTCCTACAAAACCTGATATCTTTATCCCTGCACCATTAAAGAACAGTTTTAGCATCCTTTGTACAAAATCTCCCTTTAGAACCTCACTAATTCTGTCTTTATGAAGTGATTTCTCTTTTGAATTAGAAATATTTTTTAAATTCATTACTTCTTTCCGGTTCTTTTCCAAAACAAAATTGATATTTGGATAGATTAGAAAGTAAGGATACAAGATATTTAGTATTCGCCTGTACTCAGTTTGAGCTGTTTTAAGAAATTTTCTTCTAGCAGGGATATTATTAAAAAGGTTTTTTACAGATATTACTGTACCTGACTCTCTAGCAGCACTTTTAATATCAAAATCATCAAAACTTTTAAATTCAATTTCAGCGCCAGTATCTGCTTCAATATATTTAGAAATTAATGAAACTTTAGCTACTGATACAATTGTAGAAAGAGCTTCTCCCCTAAAACCCATTGTAAGAAGGGTATTTAAATCTTCTAAAGATGAAATCTTACTTGTAGTATGACCTTTAAAAATATCAGAAAGACTCTCTTGGGGAATCCCTATTCCATTATCACTAACCTCTATCAAATCTATGCCACCATTAACAACCTTAATTTTGATCTTAGTAGAACCTGCATCTATACTGTTGTCTAACAACTCTTTTACTACTGAAGCAGGTCTTTCAATTACCTCTCCAGCAGCTATTTGACTTACTATCTCTTGGGGTAATTTG
Organism: Candidatus Dojkabacteria bacterium UBA3081; assembly: GCA_002366615.1. Taxonomy (GTDB): domain Bacteria; phylum Patescibacteriota; class Dojkabacteria; order SC72; family SC72; genus UBA3081. Next base: position 19,196 of record DFBL01000025.1, on the reverse strand, counting down.
TTAAGTTTAAATTTCTTCATATATTCGATATTTTAACACAGAAATACATTAATCTGTTAAAATTATACCTATGAAAGAGAAGTTTGTACTTGAAACAAAATTTAAACCCCCAGTAGACCAATCAAACGCTATTGGCACTTTAACTACCAATTTAAAGAATGGAAAAGAGAGACAGGTCCTTTTAGGTGTAACTGGTTCTGGAAAAACATTTGTAATGGCTAATATAGTTGCTAAACTACAAAGACCTACATTAGTTCTCTCTCACAACAAAACATTAGCTGCTCAACTTTATGATGAGTTTAAACAGTTCTTCCCAAACAATGCTGTTAAATACTTTGTTTCCTACTATGACTACTATCAACCAGAAGCTTACATACCGGCAAGAGATCTATATATCGAAAAAGAATCGGAGGTAAATGAAGAGATAGAGAAGTTAAGACTTAGTGCAATGAATGCTACAAGAACTAGAAGAGACACTATTGTAGTTGCAAGTGTCTCATGTATTTACAATATTGGTAGTCCCGATAACTATGAAAACAAATCTATAGAGATACGAGTTGGACAGGAGATTGCTCTAGCAGATTTAGCCGGTGAGCTAACTTTTCTTAGATATGAAAGAGAGTCTACAGACTTAATATCTGGTACTTTCTTAATACGAGGAGATACCGTTGAGCTATTTATGCCCTATGAAGAGTTCCCAGTTAAAATACAGTTTTGGGGAAATGAGATAGAGAGTATTACATATATAGAGCCTATATCTAAACAGAAAGTAAATAGTGTAGATAACTTGGATATATTTCCAGCAACACCTTTGGTATATGATGCTGATACCATGGCTAAAGCAGTCGAAGATATTGGAAAAGATCTAAAACAGAGAACAGCTTTTTTGAGAAATCTTGGGAAAGAGGTAGAGGCACAAAGGTTAGAACAAAAAACTAGATATGATATTGAAATGATGACCCAAATTGGTTTTTGTAAAAGTATGGAAAACTATTCTATATATTTTGATGGTAGAAAGGTAGGTCAACCCCCTTATACCCTACTCGATTACTTTCCAGACGACTATCTAATGTTTGTAGATGAGTCCCACATTACTATCCCTCAAGTTGGTGGTATGTTTAATGGAGATAGGTCTAGAAAGACTAATCTAATTGAGCATGGGTTCAGATTACCTACTGCTTATGACAATAGGCCTCTTAACTTTAAGGAATTTAGAAAGAAACAGAATGATACAATATATTTCTCTGCTACTCCTAATGAATGGGAGATCAAGGATAGTAGGAATACTGTTGTAGAGCTTTTAACTAGGCCCACAGGACTGTTAGATCCAAGTATTGACGTAAGAGAAACCGAAAATCAAATTGATGATGTAATATCTGAAGTAAGAAAGAATACTGAAAATGGAGAAAGAGTTCTGATTACGACTTTAACCAAAAGAATGGCAGAAGATCTTACCTCATATTTACAAGATTTTGGTATTAAAGTAGCGTATCTACACTCTGATATTGATACTGTAGAAAGAGTCGAGATACTTCGTAATCTAAGACTTGGTGAGTATGATGTGTTAGTTGGTATTAATCTCTTAAGAGAGGGTATTGATTTACCAGAGGTTTCTCTTGTCATTATCTTAGATGCAGATAAGGAAGGCTTTTTAAGATCTAAAACTAGTTTAGTTCAAACAATTGGTAGAGCAGCAAGACATGTTAACGGTAGAGTTATTATGTATGCAGACAAGAGAACAGAAAGTATGAAATATGCAATTGATGAAACAAACAGAAGGAGAAAGTA
>DFBL01000025.1:15634-17319 GCA_002366615.1 Candidatus Dojkabacteria bacterium UBA3081 | reverse complement strand
AAACTAAGTGAAAGACAAAGAAGAATGTTTATTAAAGACCTAAGGGCTAAGATGTTAATGGCTGCAGATAATTTCCAGTTTGAAAAAGCAGCAGAGTATAGGGATAAAATAAAAGAGCTGAGTATTTAAACCCAGCTCTTATTGATTTCAATATTGGAAATACTGATTATCTATAGAAGTCATCTCTTCTACCTCTGTCGCTTCTCTCTTTTGGAGGTCTTGCAACGGAAACGTTGATGGCTCTACCATCAAGTTCTTTTTCGTTTAGCTCTTCAATTGCTTTCTGAGCTAACTCTTCTGTAGCCATTGTTACAAAACCAAATCCCTTGGATCTGCCTTTGAATCTGTCTACAATAACCTTTGCCTCTTCTACTTCACCAACTTGGGAAAAGAATTCAGACAAAGACTCGTCTGTGGTCTCCCATGATAGGTTCCCAACAAAAAGTTTGTTCTGCATTATATAAAATAATAATAATTAAAAGACTACGGATAAGCACACTTAAAAAGTAACCTACACAGGGCATTAAAAAGTTAACACCTTTCTTAACATAGACCACTCATTATACCATATCTTTTTAAAAAATATACAACCCTACTCCATTAGTTTATCAATTTCATCTTTAACATCATCATCATAGCCAGAAAATGCCCTATCTTCTACAAACATTATAGGATAGAAACCGAAGGTTTGAGATACACCCTCGCTTTCTTCAAAGTTGCCTTGATATGAGTCTAGTGTTGCGTAGAAATCCTCTTCACTGTTTAAATACTCTGTATATTCATATCCCATATTATCAAAATACTCCAATGCCTCTATACACATAGGACCTGTGCCATTATGAAATACTACTATCTCATTGTCCTCAAGAGTTACATCTATACTAACTTTTTCAGTTATATCTTCAACTGCACATGGATTACTTACATTCTCTTCCTCTTCTAGGGGTGTTGAGGGATGAGGAGTCTCATACAAAACTTCTCTATTATCAGGGATATTTTGAAATGGCAATGTAATATCTACTTGTCCAAATGTATCTAAATCTAACCACTCTATATTAGGTTCATCCATAAATTTAAGATATACATCATTCCAAGACTGCTTAAGACCTCCCAAATATGTATGAGATACAGGTGAGATCTTGTCATACTTGAGTGCTCCAAAAAGCTCTTTTTCAAAATCATCGGGGGTCCCTTCTCTTGCCCAATAACTGTAATCACATAGACTACCTGTTCCCCAACTTTGAGAATCGACATTGGATACCGAAAATATTTTTACATCATACTCCTCAGGTTTATATATTGTTGCTTTAGCACCTGTTGTACCTCTAGCTAAAACATATTCAATGCCATTTGCTTGAGCTGCTTTTAAAGTATTCTCATCATATGCAAAATATCTTGAACTCATCACCCTTATTTCTTTTCCAGTACATGTATATATTTTTTCTTTTGTTTCTCTTATTATCCTCTCTTGTTGTTCATACTCTACATCCCAAAAGGTCATTGAGGGTGTAGAACCAGCTATTTCAATATCATGATATTCTAAAAGGGTATTAATAACTTCGCAGTTCTCTTCTACAAATTCAGCCCTAGCAATAAGTAATCCAGGAATATCTCTCTCTTTAATTTGATTAACAAAATTTGCTAACCCTTCTGTTCCCTCAAACTCTATCATTAACATTATTGCC
>DFBL01000025.1:14590-15538 GCA_002366615.1 Candidatus Dojkabacteria bacterium UBA3081 | reverse complement strand
ACAATACTTCAAAAATTAGTTGTCTACTTCTCAGTATAACAGAATATTCCAAGCTATCTCAAAATATAGTAGCCAGCGATATAGCTTGTGAGATTATTCAAATCTTCACTTCCAAAATCCCCTGATGTCATATTTGCTAATAATTCAAATTTTGAATCTTGCTTAGATACATACCCATACAGAAGTGAAATACATTCCCTACAATCAGATGTAATATTATTAATATCTTCAATTTCCATACTGCTTAGAGCCTCTATACTCCTTCCATCATTCTCTTGTGCTATCTCTTTAGTAGCATGATGAGAGAAATCAACACTTACTATTAACAGAGAATTCTCGATATTCAGTTCTGAACCGATCTTAAAACATTTCTCTAGACTCATTCTCGATCTTAATACAAGAGGTATAACCTTACTATCTGGAAATACCTTTTTTGCAAATGGTATCAATGTATATATGGAGTGTTCTTTTCTAAAGGTTAGATCCTTTATTTCAATATCTCCTCCTTCAACCAACTCCCCTATTCTTGACCTATCTGAAAAATAATTTCCAAAAGGAGTTTTCCAGTTTAGATATGTAGAAATAACATCAATATCCTCAAAATCCAGTGTATCAAAATGATCTGGACCTACAATATATATAGTTTCAACATTTTCTAAAGTAATCTCGGAGAAGAATTCTGCTATTAGATCCTTAGCTAGAAAGTGATGTGTTATAACTCCTGCTAGGATGTTCTCCTTTGTATCCCCAGAGATTTTAGAAAATGATTCTGTATAGTCTATCTCATCTCTATAAAAACTCTCTAGAAGGTCCTCTTTTACAAAAGCTCCCTTATACTCCTGAGAGATTGGAGCTTTGTAAAAAGAGATAGTTAAAATAGCTATTATCTCTAAATATAGTAAAAAGATGCCTCCTCTTATTATTTTTTTCATTTCATAAGGACTTCAA
>DFBL01000025.1:0-14514 GCA_002366615.1 Candidatus Dojkabacteria bacterium UBA3081 | reverse complement strand
TTCCATTTTTATCCTTTATAGCTACATAGATATAGTTTGGTATACCTGTGGCCTCATAGAGAATTTCTTGTTTAATAATATCTGTATGGACATCTGCAATCAGTGCTGATCTAGCATTGTTTTCAGTTTGCGTTTGACTTGGAAGAGGAGCTAATATGTTATCTAACTTGGATGATATTGTTCTCAATCTTTCAAAATCATCATCCGAAATTGTTTCATTCTGAATCTCTTTTACAGCAATCTCTCTAAAGAATTCTAAAGATTCGATAAGATTCTCATTTCTCCATAGGAACTCATTATCCAGTAGCTCCATCTCAGAGAATCCTTCCATTGTCATATTTGTTAAAGCAATAATTCTATCAAAGAAGGGGATATTTGGTTCTACATAACCTTTTGGTACAGGAGGAATCTCCCCTTGCTCTTCTCCTACACTTCCCATCTCAGCATATGATTGTTTTGCGTATAATAGGGTATCATGCTTTAATTCAGTCCAAGAGCCTAAGGATGTTTGAAGGTTCTTTCTATTCCAAAGGTCAACTTTCATAAATCCTGGATATCCACTCTTATCAGTAGACTCAGTAAAGAGACTCTTAATAGTGTATAGCCAACCCCAATATATATTTTGTGTCCAAGTATCTTGAGATATTGAATCAAATCCCTCCTCTAAATCTGTTAACCTGTTGTTTAAGACATTTGTTGAACTTGAAGCATTCTCATCTATCCATTCATCAACTAATGGTTTGGCTGTTTCATTACCTAAAGTTGACATAATCATTAATGCTGTAGTTGAGGATGGCAATTTTTCTCCTGTCTCTTCATCTGCAGCCTCATCCCCCTGTGTTAATGTTGAGGATATGAAAGCATCGGGAGTAAATCTTTGTCCCATAAATCTAAATCCTTTTGTCTCCTCTTGAACCTCCTCCTTACTTGAATTTAGGATATCTTCACTTATAATTGCTGAAGACATTATTAATGGAGATTCACAATCAGCAATTTCTGTTTGAACTTGATCTACCATAGCATCATTTACTATATCTAAATCAATCTCTAAGTCACTTATTACCTCTCCGTATTCATATACTCCTAAATCATCACTCTTTCCAACAAAGAAAGTTGTAGGAAGATATATACTCTCCCAATTCTTAGCTTGCCCAGTTTGAGTCATTAGCTGTGTTATATGAATAGCATCCCGAGTAAGCTCTGGACTCTTAACGATAAAGTTGGTCCTTCCGTACCACATCATAGATCTAAAGTAAGATCTAAGAGTTGAGTTTTTATTGTAGTGGCTTCGTGGTCCATATTGGGTATAATCCTTATACATTCCAAAGATTGAAGATAGGAGAATTTCACTATTATCATAGATCCTATCTATCTCAGTTTTAGCAAGATCATATACACCCTCTGGCAGATCATCTTCTATCGAATCTAACCCTTTCAATACATTTTCCTGAGTATCAAGCTTCTTATCTGTAAACTCATATTGACTTTCAGGGTCATATGCAGAATCAAGCATAACCTTAGGTATTACAAAGAAAGCTATAACTCTTTTATAGCTCTCAATATTATCTTGATCGGTACTTTCATCATATGAAAGAAGAGCTCTTTGATACAAAGCATTAGTCATTTCTCTTAGGTTTGGATAGAATTCAGTTTGTTCAATATATTCGAACTCATTTTCCAACAATCTATGATAAACATGTAAAAGGAAATCGGTAGTAATAAAGAGTGCATTCTCCGGCTCTCTGTACTCCTCAGATACACCCGATTTAGAAATTGTTGAGTATAACTGTGTCCAATCATCATTCCTATATGATTCCTCCTCTGGGTCTGAACCATAGAAAGTATCTAAATTCTGGGTGATAAAGAAATGGCTAGAAGTAAGAGCTCCTTTCTGTGATGAGGTGAATTCAACCTCCTGATCATCTTCAAAGTCCCCAAGATTGGATAACTCAGTAATAGCTATTGAATAATCAGGCAGATTTGGAATAAATTCTGTCTCTTCAAGATTGTAATCTGCAAACGTATAGCTTAAGTCATATATTTCAATAAAATCATTTTGAGGATTCTCTTCTATTTTATTTTCTTCTTTATGAGAAACATCTATAAAAGATCCTATATCTTCTACCTTCCCAGAAAAAATAAGGTAGGAAATTCCTACCCCTATAACCAAAGCAATTATAATCATAGGTATATAGACTTTCTTGTTACTAAATACCTCCTTAACTATATCAAGAAATTTTCTTTTCCCTTTCTCTACTGGTATATTTTCTATCTTTTTTGTTTTCTCTTTATTTACAGCCTCTTTTGGCTTTGGAGCAGTTTTCTTTTTCATTGAAAAGGAAGGTTAAAAAAAATTATTAAGAACTTAAAAAGCCTTAATATAATATATGCTGAATGAAATTACTATGTCAAATGAAAATTGCGGGACATAGATTCGAACTATGATTCTCGGCTTCAAAGGCCGGTGTCCTACCATTAGACGATCCCGCATATACAGAATGTATTATACTATACTAAATATTCTAATTGAAATTCTACTACATCGAAATTATAATGAATATATATGAAAAAGATTTTTAAGAAAAAACCTAAGAGGAAAGTAGCTAGCCCTATTAGAATGCCTAAAGGTAAAACTCAAAGTATAAATAGGAGAAGGAAAGCAAAATTTAAAGTTAAGAACATATTTACAAAAAAACAAACAAGATATGGTAATCGTAGAAGAAGAAAACAGAATCAGAAATATTTAATTATTCCATTCCTTTTACTAATTATTACAGGAATATTCTATCTATCATTTAAATATATCCTCTTTCTTAGAGAGAATGCCTATGGAGAAAAAGAGTACATAATAACGAATGTATTAGGTTTTCAAGAATTACCAAGTTATAAAAATTCAGAATTCCTGTTTCAAAATAATATGGATGATCCTGTTGTAAAAGAATTTTTAGCTAATGGTAATTCTGCATATACTCTACCCCCTCAAACAACAAGTGAAGAGCTTGAGGAATACTATTTTGAAGTGTTAAAAGAGCTAGGATGGGAGTATATACAAAGTATACCTAAAGGCACTGGAGATAAAAAATATGGGCAGTACTGGATTAAGGATGGTAAAGGATTACGTATATACTCTAAATTTAATGATGTGTGGTACGAAACGATTACTCAAGAGGATGCTAGAAGTGCTCTGGCATCTTTAGTTCAAGAAGAAATCGAAAGAGAAATGTTAATGGCTACAAGTGAGAAACAGGATTTACTACCTGATTACCCCTGGAAGATTCAAATTCCTAAAGAGTATATAATTAAATACTCACCTACAAATATGGACGAACTTAGAGCTGTATCCTTCCAAAAAATGGGAAGTAATGAAATTATAGAGATATATCCCTCAGGCTTTTGGAAAAGTAAAGAGCTTGACTATATTTTAAATGACTATTGCGAAACAAAAAGTAACGAGGAGGTAGAATATGGTGTCATTAACAGTATACCAATCTCTTTTGGAAGTAACCTAGGTCTTAAATCTACTATATCAGCAGGAGAAACTATTTTAGTTAGTTATACCATACCAAATACATTTAACTCTATTGTATACGTTATTTCATCAACCGAAGAAAATAGCCCCTTGTTAGAATATATTGTTGAAAACATTAAACCTTGGGATGCTGATAATTAGCTAAATTATCCTTAATTCTTTTTGAAACCTTACTATTTTTAATCACACTATTTATATCTTCTAAACTAGCATTCCTTATCCCCTTAATATCCTTAAACTCTTTTAGTAAAATCCTCTTTCTTTTTTCACCTACTCCCTCAATACTATCTAATACTGACTTCCTAGCCTCTTTGATACTTCTCTTACGGTAATGTGTAATTGCAAATCTATGAGCCTCATTTCTTAAATCTATCAATATCTCAGGATTCTCAATATTTATACTGTATATCTTTCCATCTCTTACAATCCAAAATTCATCCTTTATCCTCCTCCCTTTTCTCTTTAGGTGTTTTCCCTTAGAAATACCTACAATATTAATACCTTGGAAAATAATATTCATTGCAGAGGATACCTGTCCTTTACCTCCATCAATTAATACTAAATCTGGGAATGGCTCATTACCCTTAAATCTTCTCTCTAATACCTCTTTTAACATTCTAAAATCATCAGGGGTAGAACTACCTTTGATTTTAAAAATCCTATACTTAGATCTCTCCAAAACACCATCTACTGCTACAACCATAGAACCGTAAGCATATTTACCCTGTATATTTGATATGTCATAGCATTCAATTCTACTTAACTTTGATATACCTAAATCAATAGAGAGTGAATCAAAACTTCTTTTCCTAGCTTTAACTCTTCTACTTTTATATGATTCTGTATCATCGTAATATGTAAAACCAATATCCTGACCAATATATTTTAAATCCTTTATTCTATCTCTTAAAACAGCAGCCTTTTCAAACTCTTCATTCTTTGAATATCTCTCCATTGTCTTTGCCAAACTCTTAATATGTCCCCTTTTCTTACCTGAAAGAAATTTAATAATGTTATTTATATTCTCCCTGTAATCTTCTTCTGATATTGCTCCTGCGTACGGTCCAGGACATAGTCCTATATGGAAGTACAAAGATGAGGCACAATCGTTGTTTTTACAAGTACAAAAAGGATAGAGTTTTCTTAAATATGAGTACACTCGTTTGACAACCAATCCACTCGGATATGGACCAAAGAGTTTCCCTTTTTCATACTCTCCTTTTTTTAGACTTCTTACAATTTTTACAGTTGGAAACTTATCCTTATTATTTATATATATCCACGCATATGATTTATCATCCTTTAAATCTGTGTTAAAGAGTGGCTGATTTTTTTTTACTAATGCAGACTCAAGTATTAAAGCCTCTATTTCATTGTTAGTCTCTATTATCTGTATATCAGAGACATAGGGCATCATCTGCCTTATACGTGCTCTCTCGTAGTTATCTTTTTGAAAGTATGATTGTACTCTTTTTTTTAGATTTATTGCCTTCCCAATATACAAAATCTTTCCATTAGAATCTAAAAATTTGTATACACCACAAACCTCTGGTAAAGCCTCTATTTTTATTTCTAATTTACTATCCACCCCATATTATACCCTAGAACCTTCTCAGCCACTTCTTTGTTTCACCATTCATATCAATCTTTTTATCCAAAAGTACACTCTTGTTTCCATGCCCATTACTAACCACTATTCTTACAGGAGTCTCCCCCTCTGATTTCGCTATATATTCCTTAAGCTTTTTAACTTCATCTTGAGTATGGGAATCTCTAATCCTAAATGTAATACCATCAAAATTATCACCATATTTAGATTCATCAATATATTTACCCTGTTGCATAATTAAACTCTTCTCATTATCTTTTACTGAAACTCTTATCACTAAAAGCATAGGTTTACCAGTTTGTAATACCTCTCTAACCCCTTGATATATCTTAGGAAATACTATTACATCAGAAAGAGCGGACTTATCTTCAACTTTTAGAAATGCCATAACATCACCCTTTCGAGTAGTAATCTTTCTAATCTTACTAACCATTACACCAATAACTACCTGTTCATTATTTTTCTTCTCCAAAGCCTCTTTAAGAGAAACACTCTTTTTTGAATCAAAGAAAGTTTGTAAATTATCAAGAGGATGACTTGAGAAGTACAAACCTAAGAGATCTTTCTCCCATTGTAAAACTTCATACTTAGGAGCTTTTTCAACTTCAGGTAGTGGAGTCTCTTTAGTTTGTATAGATGCTCCTGTACCATCTTGAGAAAGAGAAAATATATCTATCTGTCCAACACTTCTAGAAGAAGAGCTTTTCTTAATACCTTCAAAAACAGAAGGAAGAGCAGTAAGGAGGGCATTTCTTTCCCCGAATTCATCCATTGTTCCCGACATTATTAAATACTCTATTGCTCTTTTTTGAATACCCTTTTTATGAGTCCTTTCAACAAAATCATCTAAGTTTTTGTACTCACCATTTTCTTTTCTCTCTTTTACAATAGCTTCCATAATATCTTGACCAATATTTTTTATTCCACCTAATCCAAATCTAATACCACTCTCTCCCTCGATTGTAAAAAATACCTTACTTTTGTTAATTGTAGGAGGTAATACATCAATACCTAACCTTTCACATTCATTTAAATCCTTAATTACTCTCTCAAAGTTATCTAAGTCCCCCTCTAAAAGAGCAGCCATAAATTCGAGTGGATAGTGTGTTTTAAGATATGCAGTCCAATATGCAATAGTTGCATAAGATGCGCTATGTGCTTTGTTAAATCCGTAGTTAGCAAATTGTACTAGTTTGTTCCATAACCTTTCACTCTCTTTCTTATCAAATCCATTCTTTTTAGCTCCCTTAAGAAATTTAGGCTTCTCCTTCTTCATTATTTCCATTTTCTTCTTACCCATTGCTCTTCGTAACAAATCTGCAGCTCCTAGGGTATACCCAGCTACAACTTGTGCAATCTTCATTACCTGCTCTTGGTAGGTTATTACTCCATTTGTTACCTCTAAAATGGGTTTAAGTTCTGGAAATACATAATCTGGCTCCTGTCTACCCTTTTTAACAGCTACATACTCAGAGATATACTGCATCGGTCCAGGTCTATACGCTGCAAGAAGGTAGCAGATATCTTCCTGGGTTTGAGGTTTTAACTTCCTAATGGCACTTCTCATCCCTTCGCTTTCCATTTGGAAGATTCCTACAGTGTGTCCACTTTGAATGGTTTGATATGTTTCCCTGTCATTGGGATCTAATGTTAACAGATCTATCTCAATATCTTTATCAGCTTTAATTTTCTTAACTGCTTCACCTACGACATTGAGATTTCTAAGACCTAAAAAATCAAACTTCATTAATCCTACATACTCTATATCTGACATTTCAAACTGTGTCATTCCTATACCTCCACCATGAGAATCTCTTTGTATTGGACAGTAATTAACAACAGGTTTGGGGGTAACAATTATTCCACAGGCATGGGTAGAAGTTCCTCTACATATACCTGCAACTCTTCGTACAATTTGAGCTAACCTCTTGTTAGTTTCTGAAGAATTAATAATTTCAGCAAACTCTGGATTATGCTCTATCATGTAATCAATACCCTTGGATTTCCCAAACACTATCTCTACCATCTTTGCCAATTTGTCCGTTACAGATAGGTCTACACCTAATACCCTTCCTACATCTTTAATCGCTTGACGTGTTTGTAATTTACTAAAAGTACCAATCTGTTTTACATTCTCAATCCCATATTTTTTTATTGTGTAATCCAAAAGCTCATCTCTTCTTGCATCTGCTATATCTATATCAAAGTCTGGAGGTGAATCTCTTTCAGGATTTAAAAATCTTTCAAAATACAACTCCCAAGAAATAGGCTCTATATCTGTAATATCAACACAGTATGCAACAACAGAGCCACAACCCGAACCTCTCATTCCCACTACAATTCCATTGTCTCTACAAAAGGTAGTAAAATCCCTAACGACAAGAAAGTAATCACTATATCTCTTATCCTCTATTATCTTTAATTCATACTCTATCCTCTCCTTTAATCCTTTTGTAATCTTTCCATACTTACGCTTAGCACCCTCCATAGTTAATTTCCTAAGATATGTAGTTGAAGTTTCATCTTTAGGTAAATCTAGGAAATGAGGTTCTACCCTACCAAATGTAATATCAAAATCCTCTATCATATCTACAATCTTTTGAGTATTCTCAATTGCTTGGGGAATATCTGCGAAAAGCTCTTCCATCTCCTGGGAGGTCTTAACATAGAATTCATTAGTTGGCATTCTTCTTCTCTCTGGATCATCCCATGTCTTCCCATCCCCTATACACCATAGTATCTCTTGTATCTCTGCATCTTCCCTGTTTAAATAGTGGGAATCACACGCGGCAACAAGTGGAAGTTTAAGCTCTTTTGATATCTTTAACAAACCTTCATTAACTATCTCCTGCTCCTCCATACCATTTCTTTGTAATTCAATGTAGAAGGAATCCTTAAAAACTTCTGAATATTTTTTTGCGTTCTCTAATGCTAATTTCTTGTTACCCTCTAGAATAGGTTTAGAAATAGGGCCTGCAAGACAGGCTGAGAGAGCAATTAATCCTTTTGAATATTTAGAAAGTGTTTCAATATCAACTCTTGGTTTGTAGTAAAAGCCCTCCATATGACCAAGACTAACAATCTTAACCAGGTTCTTGTAACCCTCTAAATTCTTCGCTAACAAAACTAGATGAAAAAACTTATTATCAATTCCATACTCCTTTTTATCCCTTCCTCTTGGAGCTACATATATCTCACAACCAATAATGGGCTTTAAACCAGCCTCCTTCATAATATTTTTGAACTTCAATACCCCATACATAACCCCATGGTCTGTTAAGGCACAAGCCTTCATACCCCTTTGTTGAAGTTTCTCTACCAATTCTGGTAATCTAATTGTTGCATCCAACAGAGAATACTCTGAATGCAGATGTAAATGATTAAACATAAATTCAATAGCTCATCAAGTTCTGATATACTAGATTAATATGGATAGCCCTTACATTTCAAGTGTATACAAAAAAGAGTTTAAGAAAGGCATTAATATTAAACCTAATTTAATAAGAGTGCCCCTATTTATTACTTTTTTCCTTTTTTACATGTTCATTCTCTCTCCCCATATTGAACTACTGTTTAAAGGATGGTTGCTTGAAAGTGTAAGAAACAACAAAAATGTTACACTCAATTACTTAAGCCCCCTATACACACACGAAATATACAGAAGTACCTATGATATTAATACTGTAGTAAATGCAGATATGTTAAAGAAAGTTGATAGTAAAACTAGAATACAAACAGAGGATACAAGAACTATCGCTATGCAAAAATTTCTCTTTAACTACAACTCCCCTATGTATCCATCAGCTAAAACATTTATTACAGAAGCAGATAGATACGGTTTAGACTGGAGATTGGTAGCTTCAATATCAGGAGTAGAGTCAGCCTTTGGGAATTTAATTCCAAGAGGAACCTCTAACGCTTGGGGATGGAGAGGTATTAATAGAAATCCAGAAGGATGGAGCCAATTTGGAACTTGGGATGCAGGAATAGCAGAAGTTACAAGAGGACTAGCTCAAGGCTACGGTATTCATTTAACTCCTTTTCAAATTGAATCTGCCTACTGTCCTCCCTGTGGTTTAAATCCAGCTCATGTATGGGCAAATGGTGTGTCAAGATATATGAGAGAACTTAAGTACTACAATGATAATTTAAATTAATCTGTTAGATAGATGTCTGTAATTTTTAAAATCCTTTACACAACCGTTGTATTTATAGAATCTGTAATATTCTTTTCCATATTAACTAAAATATTAGGAGCTAACCCCTCTCATCCATTTATTAACTGGTTAAATGATATCTCTTTACTCTTTACTAGACCCTTTGAAAATATATTAGCTGAAGAGATATGTATTGATAGGTTCTGTACACCACTAACACCCCTTATTTCTTTCATATTCTTTCTTATTTTAGGCTTCATACTTTCAGAACTCTCAAAAACCTTTTCTAGGACAAAATAGCGTTAAATATGATATAATTGCCTCACATGGCGAAAATTGACCTTAAGCGATCCAGTGGATTGCCAATATTTTACAGTGGAGAGGATCTTTTACCCCAAGGATTAACAGTATCAGATACAACTACCGTTTGTATTGATGATATCCGTCCTCAACTACTTAATGAAGATCTAAATTGTCCTGCAGTATTTTACAAAAGATACAAAGATATTGATAAGGATGATGTATTTAAAAAGAAAAATATTAGGATAAACATATATCTTCTCTTTTCAAATCTAGCTGGTATAGAGTATTCAAAAACAATAGCTACCAAGTGTAAAAGCTATCCTAGAATCCTAGATGTAGCATACGGGGGTGGTATTATAATCCTTCAAAAATATGAAGGTGAAGACGAGAACAAAGTAATAAAAATAGTAACCAAAAAACAACAAAAAATAATTGTTCCTCCAGGATATGCATTTTCATTAATTAACTCTAGACAGAATTCTGCTTTCATATTAGTAGAAATGCACTCAAGAGATGCTAGACCAAGAGATGTTCTTGATGAGCGCAAAGGAATGTCCTATTATATTATCAGGAAGAATGCCAAACAGGAGACTGTTCGAAATCCTGAATATAAAAAAGTTCAAGAACTTGAGGAAATTGATCTAGAGGCTATTCTTAAAAAATATGGTGTAACACCTAAGACACCAGTTGTAAAACAAATAATGAGAAAATATGAAAGGTTTAACTGGCTATTTGAAAAAGACTCTGTTGATTTGTAGCATCCTCTTATGTTTTTTTTCACTGCCTGAAAATACCCTAGCCCAAGAATTTACAGTATATGCTGATTACCATCATACTTGGGATGGAAATAGTACTGACTCTGTCATTTATTTAACAATGACTACACAAAACTCTCCAGTAGTTGTTACCTACTATACAATCACTATTCCAGATGAAAATATTACTCCTGAAATTCTATCTATAAACAGAAACTCCTCTCTAATTCCAACTGTACATAGAAGAAATGGGGCAACAGATCTAGTTATTGATTTGGAAAAGACTCCAATATATCCTGATAAACCAATAACATTAAAGATTACCTTTTCAACAGATATGACTGCAGATCAACTCTCCCTAATATCCTCTGTTAAAGATACGGTAAGTAGAGACTTCTCTTTTACATATCCAGCATCAATAGGTGAAATATCATGGAGTTCTGCCCCTATAACCAAAGTTAATAGTAAGGGCAATAAAATTGAAATTATAACTGCATCCCCCAATACTGATACTGTAACAATTTCCCTAGGTAAAAACATCTCATATACATATACCATTAACAAAACTCTATTAAACCTTAGTGAGGAAATGATTCTCTCAGAGATAACTCTTCCATTAAACAATAATAATCAACACATCTCTGTTAACAGTGTTTCTTCCCTTCCTGATAAAGCATACAAAGATATTGATAACAACAATATTTTACAATACCACATAGCCCCACAAAGCAGTATTGATGTCTCTATAGAAGGTAATATCATTATGAACAAAACTCCTTACCCTTTGAAACAGCAATACAGTATTGAAGAAGAAAAGCTATGGAAAATAACAAACCAATCCCTCCCAAGACATCTAAACCGCAAACTTAAAGACTCTGGTCTTAATGTGTCAGAAGAATTTTCAGATATCTATGACCTAGAAACTAAGGAAGAAAAAGAACTCCTGTACGAATCCATATATCACTATGTAATAGACAATCTAGAACCTGACAAGTTAACTGTAGGTTCACTAACAGGCTCACAAAGATTAGGAGGACAAGAAACCCTTTTAAAACAATCCATATCAACAAGTGAAGATTTTGCCGATGCTTTGATATCACTGTACCGATACTACGGTATCCCTGCTAGATTTGTCATAGGATATGTAACAGATATTTCAAACTACCACTCAGAGGGAATGTATCATTACTGGGTTGAGTATTTTGATGAAGAAAACAACGATTGGGTAATAGTTGATCCATATTTAGAAGATCTCTCAAACACATCCCTTTGGCAAAGAGATATGAAAGATCATGTCTCATTAATATATAGATACTCTAATGCAAATACTCCCAAACTCCCCTTCTATTCCCAACAAGATTTTGAAATTTCAATTTCCGAAATAGAACCAAATATCATTAATAACTTTGAACCCTCTCTAGTATTTCAGCCATACAACATATCAGACCCCTATCTAATAGGTTCACTAACAATACAAAATACAGGAACAACAATCCTAGACTCTTTCAATATTGAAAAATCAAACCCTAATCTTCCAATGTATATTGACTACATAGAAAACAACAGTAGAGAAATAATACTTCCAGGACAAACATACTCTATAAGGATTAATATCCCAACTAAAGATGTTAAAGAAACAATTTATGCAGTAATTAATACCCTTAGTGGAACCCAGCAAACAGAGGACAAACATATAGAAGTAAAAATTGAAACAGTTAAAGAGTATAAATATCTAGATATTTTTGCTAAATTACTATCTCTTTTACTTTATATAATACTTGGAGGAACCATTTACATTATTTTAAACAGAATACAAAAGAATGCCTAGTGAAGTAGCTATAACAGTAATTATACTTGCACTAATATCTCTCCTTTTTGTTGTTGCTTACATAAACAGTAAGAGAATTCCAAAAAGGAAAAAAGAGCTAATACTCGAGAAGTTAGATGAGCTAAAAATCCAAATTAAAAGTCATGATAGCTATGCAAGAAGAGATGCTATCATTAAACTAGACAATTTACTTAGTAAAGCTTTTCATCTAAAATATGGAAACAGTGAAAGCTGTGGGAGTAATCTTAAAAAAGCAAAAGGACTGTTTGAGAAAAAGAGATACCAACAGTTGTGGGATGTTCATAAACTAAGAAATAGGATAGTACATAATGATAGAGACATAGATTATGAAGAAGCTAAAAGAGTATATAACATATATAAAATGGGAATAAGGGTTACCTTAAAATGAAAAAAATCATACTTGCAGTATTTATAACTCTACTCACAAGCACCACTCTATTTGCCCAAGAAGAAATTCCTGAAGAAATAGATAGTACTGCTGAAATAGAAGTAGATGAGGAAAAGAAAACAGTAAAAAGTAGTAACAAATACTTTGATTTAGAACTTCATATAGGTTCACAAAAATCCTTAAGTAAGAAAATACCAGTCACCCTATTTATTACTCCACAGATTGATTCTTCTAAAACACAAATATTATGGAATATCCCAACAACATTTGATATTGAAAAAGGACATAGTGAATTCGTATCTCTTACCCAAGGGGTAACATATTCATACAACGTGTTTCTTACCCCTAAAAGGGAGGGTAGATACAATGTCTCTGTTAATGTAATTGCTTGGCAATATGATACAAACAAATCTAACAGTGTTGGCCAAAATATTGAATTAAACAAATCCTTAGTAGTTCAACCTACAAGCACAGGATATATTGGAGGATTACTCGCTTTCATTGCAGGGATTCTTGCAGTAAGTGTTCTCTTTGTACTACTAATAATTAAGGGGGTTAAAATACTAACTAAAAAAGCAAAAGGTTGGCTTACTCCTCCTACTTAAGCATATCTCGAATCACTTTAATATCATCTATAATTTCTGATTGTTTCCTATCAATACTTTTAAGTATCTCTGAAATCTTTACTTCTTTGTTTGATGATATAAAGTACTCAATAGGCTTTTCTAATATCTCAGATATCTTACATAAAACCTCTAAATTTGGATATGAGCGTGAAGATTCGTATGAACTAATAGTTTTGTCTGATAAACCTAGTGCTAAGCCTAAGCTCCTCTGAGACATCTCTGTTTCTTGTCTAGCAACTTTAAGTTTTTTCCCAAAATCTTTCATACTCTACTTGAATAATATGTCAATTAAATCTATTAATACTTTCTTAAATGTCCTTTTCTCAGTATTTCTAGAAGGAACTATCTTAGGTCTAATTGAACTAAATACATCATAACCCTCTTCATATTTCTCTACCTGTGTTGGTAGATCATATGGGTTTTTTACCTTTTCTCTTAAATCTTGTATTACACTATTTTTCTCTTTAAGAAGTTTTTCAGATTCCCCTATCTCTAAATTAATATCCTCAAGCTTTTGTAAAAGTTTCTTTTCAGATATTCTTACATCCTTTAACTCTACCTTTACATTAGGCAACTTAGTTGCATCTTTGAGAATCTTTTTGTGTTCATCTGATTTAATTAGTTTCAACCTGATATCATCCTCTTTCATTACCCCATATTTGTAATATGCTGATTCTCTACTACTAGGCTTTCTACCTAGAACCTCCTTAAAAATCTTTTCAATCATAGGAGCCTTAGCAGAGGGTTGAATCCTAGGGGTTGAACTACCTCCACTACTAAATTCATCATTTGTATCTTTAAAGATATCTTCACCAACCAACATAGCTGATTATACCCTAAACACATTGAAAATGCAGTAAAAGCGGGAGACGGGACTCGAACCCGCAACCCTCTGTTTGGAAAACAGATATTCTAACCATTGAACTACTCCCGCAAGTAGTAATTTTTTACTCCTCTTTACTTTCTACCTTCTCTTCTTCAACTACTTCTTCCTGAGCAACAACCTCCTGTTTACTTCCCTCTCCCTCTACTGGAACCTCTTCTTCGTCTGACTCATACATATCCTTAAGATTACCAACCTTAAGGGCTCTCTTTCCTACTCTATCCCTTAAATAGAAAAGTTTGGATCTTCTTACAGTTCCTCTTTTAACAATCTCTATCTTTTCTAAAAGAGTTGAACTAAAAGGAACTACCTTTTCAACTCCTATACCATACGAAATCTTTCTAACTGTTAATGTCCTATCCAAGCCACTCCCTTTCAAAGCAATAACTCTTCCTTCAAAAATCTGTACCCTTTC
>DFBL01000026.1 GCA_002366615.1 Candidatus Dojkabacteria bacterium UBA3081 | reverse complement strand
ATGGCAATAGAAAAAGAGTGTCCTGAATATAGTGGTCTGTTTTACTCAATGGAGCTTAAAAATATCCGTTTAGATATATATCTTCAAAAAGATTCTAATGGCATATTTCTTCCATACGGTTGTAAAACAGTTAAAAATGGTATACAGGATCATTGGTATGAACCCATACCTAAACCCATTAATGAGATTGGTAGACTCTTTCTACAAGGTTTTGGATACTCCAAAGAGATACACAATGATGATATCTTTGTTATTGTAGATAATGAAGGAAAGAATATCGAATTTACTGGTTCCTTCGGCAGTTTAGGGATAAATCATAATGGCGATATTAAATGTATATTTAATCCCGAACCTTAACACTTCCAAACAGTACACTCCCTGTTATCTCTATCACTGGTTTAGATACATCCCTCTCCTTTATCTCTGGCTTCCACTCACCAACAACAACAGAACCTGATGTTTTTACTCTACAATTTTTAGGAACAAAAACATCTACATCTCCAAAAGCACAATTTAAATGTATCTTAGCTCCATCCTTTGCTACCTCAACATCTCTTAAATCTAATTGTAGATCTCCAAATGCAACATTTACCTCACCCCCTTTAAAATCTTTTGTATCTACTTTTTTCTTCAATTCCCAAAAGATAACTGTCTCGGATATACTCTTCTCTCTAGAACTCTCATTCCTTTTTCTCTCAGAAACTTCCTCCTTTCTGAAAAACATTGACATACCAATAGCTATGATAATAACTGGCCAAAGGATAGCAAAAAAATTCCAATTAAAAAGGTTGCTAGAAAGAAGGGCTACACCTAAGATAAAGAGAATTATTCCAGGAGTATAGCTTTTCTGAATTAAAAGTTTAGATCCAAAAAATAGGAATAGAAGTGGCCAAAACTTAGTTAAGATTGTAAATATCATTGAACTGAAATTGGGTATTACTAAAGTTTGTTCTAAAAGTAATAGTATACCCACTAGAATAATAAATACTCCCAGCAAAAATCTAGACTCTTTTTTCATAAATGATTATTTAAAATTATTCATTCTCTATTTCAAAACTCCCTACTCCAACAGTAACAAACAGATTTAGTTTAATATCTGAATCACTGTAATTTGTAGATGTAAATTTGCCCCTACCACTAGGTACCCCAGAAATATCCTCCCCATTTGATCGAATACTTCCTACACCTAAATCATATTCTACCTGATATCCAACTCTTTGAGGAAGGACAAGTATAATTTTACCTGCACCAACAGTAAATCTTACATCTCCAGTTGGTATTGAATCTATTCCTAATTTAACACTTATTTTTCCAGCACCAATATCCCCGTAGAAATCTCCTATTTTAACTGTCTCAAAAAGGACATCTCCCTCTCCTGCACCTAACTTAATATCCATATTTAAAGGTATATCACTTCTGTTTAGTCTAATATCATATTCCGATTTGTTTGAAAAAAAAGAGAAACTATTAGATGATGCACTAGAAAACTGTATATCTAGTTTATTATCAATTATCTCGTGAGAGAGTATTGGCTCATCATCTGTTTTAGGATACTTCGCATTAATAACTAAAATATCCTCTATATCATCCTCCATTAATGTGAAAGATGAGGCTCTTAAATCCATTGTTAGTGATAACCCCTCTATTTGAGCATTCTCCTCTGAGGAAACAGCATATTCCCCTTCAAGACTCTTTATTGAGAGATTGATTAATCCTCCACCTCCATTGAAAACCCACGAATTAAATGAGTCAGGAAGAAAAGTAAGAGGTTTTTGTGTGTACTGAATATATGAAATCAGAAATATAGCACCTGTTAGAAGTATTGTAATAATCATTTGCAATATTCTAGAGAGTAGAGAGCCCCCTAAAATAATTCTTAATCCTAAAAGTACAATTAAAACTGGCCAAAATCTAACTGTAAATACCCATATACCCCACCCTACAATATTAGTTGTATTAAGTAAGAGAACAATTCCAAGAATAATTAGAAAAGCAGCCCAAGAGTAATTTCTTCTACTACCTTCTATACTCATATTTCTAAATTAATAAATTATATATACAACCTATTTTTTACTATCTGATTTTACTTTCTTTATTGATACTTTCTCTTTTTTATCATCCTTAGAAATATTCCCTATTGTTGATTGGGTAGGAATCACTATCCAAAGAATTATATACAGGGCTAAACCAGTTCTCCCATATACTCCTATTAGAACAAATATTAATCTAACAATTGTTGAATCAATACTGAAATACTCAGCTAATCCACCACATACACCACCTACCATTCTATCTGATTCTGATCTATAAAGTTTCTTTTCCATAAAATTATAGAACTAAAGTTATCTATTAATATTTTAGCTCAAAATTGAGTAGATGTGAATTTAATATACAATTAACAGTATATAAAATGATGATATACTAATGTATTAAATTACACTTTAATCAAAATGCAAAGAGGAGTACTTACCATTTCTAAAGATGAATTCAATCAATTAATCCCTGTATTAAATATTGAGAAATTTCATGGAACCCAACTTTATGAGAAATTAAATAGTGCATTACAAAATGATTCACTAGAGATTAAAATCCTGCTTTCAGAAGATGAGGTCGAGAGAATAATAGATGAAGTTGGACCTCCAATTTATGATAATCAGCTAATTAATAGTGCTTTACAAAAAATTACTGAACTTATGGTTAGTTTTAGACAGTAGAAAATTGCTGGACCTAGATTCGAACTAGGATTAACGGTTTCAGAGACCGCCGTCCTACCATTAGACGATCCAGCAATACACAATTATACTACATCTATATCCTGTTTATATACCCCTTTATCCTCTCCCTTACTCTACTTTCACCCATTACTTGCATAACTTCATAGAGATCTGGGGTTTGTTTTCTTCCAGTAACAGCAACCCTAATTGTCATTGCAACATCCCCTATTTTACCTTTGTATTTTTTGGGATTTTTAGAATACTCTCTTGAATCTAAACAGAAACCATACTTTTGAGCAATCCTTTGTATTTTACTAAACCACTCAGTAGTACTATCTCCAAAGTAGTAAGTATCTAAGAAATCATTTAGTATATCCTTCTGAATACTCTTTTCAATATCTATTTCTTCTTTCCCTATATATATATCATCAAAAAAAATCTCAAACTGTTCTCTTACATCCGACCATTTAACAATATCTTTCCTTATCTTGTCTCCCTCTCTTTCAATATTAAAAATCCTAATACAGTAATCTCTCTGATTAATTAGCTTTTTGTTAATTTCAGGATCAGACTCTCCAGACCACTCCAACACATATTCATACACCTGTGTTGCTGATAGGGTAGATATATATTCTTTACATATATCATTTAGTTTAGTGATGTCAAAAAGAGCCCCTGCTTTATTAAATTTCTCTAATTTTAAATTGAAATTTAAAATATCTTCACCAGGATTTTGTATCCTCCAATCGTAAAAGTTTGAATTAGCAATATTTAAAAGATACTCCTTAACTCCCTCTACTGGATATCCTTTCTCTATATAGTAAGAAACAGCAAATTCAGGATCTTTTCTCTTACTTAACTTTCTCTTTCCTCCCTTATCCATTTTCATTAATGGAGATATATGTCCATATTGAATTTGTTGAAAACCTAAAGCTTCAAATATCTCCATATGAAGTGGCCGTGATGGCAACCACTCATCTCCTCTTAAAACAAAGGATATATGCAATAAAG
>DFBL01000051.1 GCA_002366615.1 Candidatus Dojkabacteria bacterium UBA3081 | reverse complement strand
GATTCTCTTTAGATATATCTTCTGCCATCTCTATCATCTTCTTTCCTAAACCTAAATGTTGGGATTCTCCCTTGCTCTCTTTCCCAATATTAACAACATTACCATATACATGTACTTCTCTAATTATAGATGCTCCTTTCAACTCATCAATATATATTTCTTTTTTTGGAAGTGAAAGTCTCAGAAAAGAACATATCTTGTCTGTATATTTAGTCTTGTAAGATATGAAATACTCTTGAGATACTGATGTAGAATATTTAACAACTTCTAACTCTAAATCATCCCATGTAATTTTCTCCCCCCTTATCTCTCTAGATCTAATATCTTGTATTTTAAGATCCTTCTTTTTAATATGTTCTTGTGCTATCTGTCTAAAATTGGTTCTCTTGTTACCAGCTATGATCTCATTAGAAGGTATATCTCTAACTATTCTAGTTAATCTACAATATCTTGGAGTAAGAGGTAGAATATTTTCAAAAAGTATGAGTAATTCATCATATGAATACGGTTTGTATTTACCCTCTTTGTAATATTTTTCTAAGATGGTATTTCCTATTATCGATGTAGGATATATTTTTAATTCATCTGGTCTAAAATCTTTACTCCATAGTTTTTTAAAATCCTTTATATCTTTTTTAACAGTAGAACCGTAAAGGTTAGGCATCCAATGAGCATGTATTTTAAAACCTGCAAGTCTTAGTAATTCAAAAGCTTTTTTACTCTCTTTAACACCATGTCCCCTCATATTTAGGTCTAGAATACCGTTATCTAGACTCTGTATTCCTATTTGAATCTTAGTAGCACCTAATCTTCTTAATCTGACTACTTCATCTTTAGTGATATAGTCGGGTCTAGTTTCTAATACTAAACCAACATTTCTACACTTAGTTGTTTCATTTATCCTTTGTACTTCTTCTAACTTCTCCCAAGAGATACTATCTATACCATCATCATTTTTAAAGGATTTACCACTAAAACTATTCATAGCATCAAAACATCTCTTAACAAACCAAATGATATACTCTTGCGGATATACAGAGCATGTACCACCTAAAATGATTAATTCTATCTTATCTGTCTTATGACCAATATCTTGTAATGCCCTTATCCTGTTATACGCTTGAAGGTATGGATCAAAGTCATACTTCAGAGCTCTCTGGGCCCCTGGTTCAGATGCTATATATGATTTTGGCATATTGGGTTCATTGGGACAGAATATACAGTTGCCAGGGCATACAAAGGGCTTCATAAGTACTGTAACAGTAGCCACTCCAGATTGAGTCCTAATGGGTTTAAGTCTAATCCTTTCCTCAACTATTTTACTAGGTAATATCTTTCTCTCTTTAACTAATTTTTTGTACTGGGCTACTAACTCATCATGTCTGTATAGTCCCTTCCCATCCTTTGGGTATCTTCTTAATATTGTAGAAAGATCGTTCTCTCTCCAATATCTTTTACTTTCAATTTCTTCAAATATATTCTTAAACTCATTCATTTTCGTATGATCTAGCAGCTAAGATACCAGTACTCCAACATATCTGTAAGTTATATCCCCCTGTTGGACCATATACATCAATCATTTCTCCAGCGAAGTATAGGTTATCGATTAGTTTAGATTTCATAGTAGTAGGTTCAATCTCTTTAATATCTATCCCTCCTGCTGTTACAATAGCTTTGTCCCAGTCTTCTAATTTAAGTACGCTTAATCTAAAATCTTTCAAAAGATTTACTAATCTTTCTCTTTCCTCTTTACATATCTCAGCTACCTTTTTCTCTTTATCTATCTTACTTAATTCAACAAAGATAGGGATTATAGAGGAGGGGAGTAAATCTTTAAGAGAGTTCTTAAAAGCTTTAAGTCTGTATTTATGAAAATCAGCTCTTACTCTTTTATCAAGTACCTCTTTTGAGAGTGCAGGTTTAAAATCTATACTTAATTGAACTTCTCCTCTTTCTAGTGCATCTCCAATTTGTCTGGATATATCAATAATGATTGGGCCACTCATTCCCTCATGGGTGAAAAGGGCCTCTCCGAATCTCTCTGTAAGTAGTTTTTCTTTTTGAAAAACCCCAATATTTACATTTAGTAATGAAAGACCCTCTATCTTTTTAATCCATCTCTCTTTGCATATGATTGGTACTAATGCTGGTTTAGGTTCTACTATTGTATGCCCTACTGATTGAGCTAGAGAGTACCCATCTCCATTAGAGCCAGTAATTGGATATGATTTTCCACCTGTAGCTAGTATGAATCTTTTTGCTCTAAATTCACCTTTGTAAGTTACTGCACTTACTATTTCTTTACCATCCATCTTAAAACTTAATACAGATGTGTTTGGTAGTATATCTTCTGATATATTTTCAATTAGTGCATATATTATATCTACAGCGTTGTTACTTTTAGGAAATACTCTTTTACCTCTTTCAACCTTTGTTTTAATATGGAGGATATTCTCAAAGTAGTTAATGGTATCGGCTACTGTAAATCTAGAAAAAGCTCCATACAAGAATTTACCATTATGTTGGTATTTTGAGATTAAGGCTCTTAAATCGTGATTAAAGTTAGTAATATTACATCTACCTTTACCAGTAATTACAAGTTTTTTACCTGGTCTAGGATTACGTTCGATAACGAGAATCTCTTGTCCTAGTCTTTTACATTCAACAGCAGCCATTAGTCCTGCTGCTCCTCCACCAATTATAATTGTGTCATATATTTTTCCCATCCTCAATATTATACCTTACAGATGTTAAAATACTGAGAGAGTTTATCAATTACACACAAAGCTTACAAAAACTTTCAATACTAATTACTCAAAGTGGTTTACATTTCCAATATTTCTTTAATTGCTTTCTGTTTAGCTTTTGAGTCTTTTTTTTCATTGAGGGGTTCCTTTTCTTCATACTCAATAGCTTGAGTCTTTCCTTCAAGAAAGCTATCCAATTTAACAAAGTCCTTTGCTAAGGTTTCTTTAAGATTGGGGTTGTACAAAGCTGCAGCAGGATGATACATAGCAAAGATAGGGGTGCCAGAACTGTGTGTATATGCTTGTCCATGGACTAGGGATATCTTTAAGTCTGGTAGAAATCTTTCTAAGGCATGTCTCCCAAGAGGAACTATTACTTTTGGTTTAAGAAATATTAACTCAGCATTTACCCATACTCTACATGACTCTTTCTCTTCAACTGAGGGGTCTCTGTTACTGGGGGGTCTGTATTTAACTACATTGGTTACATATACATCATTTCTGGTTAGATCTATTTTTTTTAGCATGTCATCTAACAATTTTCCTGCTGTTCCTACAAATGGTTTTCCTTGCTTGTCTTCATTTCTTCCAGGTGCTTCTCCAATGAATATTATTCCTGATTTAGGAGGTTGTATTTCATATACTGGTTGAGTTGCTACCTTTTTTAGAGCACAGCTATTGTGTACTGCAAA
>DFBL01000003.1 GCA_002366615.1 Candidatus Dojkabacteria bacterium UBA3081 | reverse complement strand
TAACAAAAGAGGATTGATATATATAAACGTACCAGCTACAGAGAGTCTAACTTTCCAATATCCCGAAAGTTTTGGAGCAACAAAACTAGATGATAGAACCTTAGAAGTTGAATGTGATTGTAGTGGAGAATTAAAAAAAGAACCAATACCCTTCTATACCAAAGGTGAGTTACAAGCTATGCTTGCTTTACAAGGTGGTAATATAATTGCAACAAATGAAATAGAAAGGAATGGCAGTGGGTTACTACATGAAGTAATTGCAGAATTTAAACCAAAAAATAGTTAATTACTTCTAAATCTTTCTATAAATTCCTCTATTCTTTCAAAAGGTATTACCACTTCCATTGGAATCTTCTCTCCAAAAATCTCCTTTGTATACTCTGATATCTTTACAGGCTTACCAATAACTGGATCAAATGCCAATCCCTTACAACAACATACTTGATGAACAGACCATTTTACTCTTCCTTTATATATTTTAGGAACTAAGGGAATCACTTTTAAAAAATTATTATCTTGGACTTCCTGTTTAGCTTCCATAATATATGGTCTATACCCAGACTCTAGTAATAGCTTAGCAATATCCAAAGCTATATAACCACACTGTTCCCTATATTTACCCTCCAAATCTCTGTAATCATTAAGAATTTGCCTATGTTTATCTCTTAGATAGTCTGATACTTTTCTCGGAATTGTCTTAAACATTAGAACCCTCAAATCTATTTACATCTGTAACATTTTGATGAGAACCCATATGACCTCCTAAATCAAAAAATATTTTAAGAAGAACGAATAGGATTACAACCATTTGTGGTAATACGCTAGCTATCATGGCACCAAATATTATCGTAATATGTATCGGAAATATTCTCTTATATGGTTCCATCGTTTGCTGTTGAGGACTCCTATGTAAATACTCTTTCTTGTAGATATAGTTATAAAAAAACGAAAACCCATGACTAATAACTAAAGCTAGAAAGAAGATAACTATCCCTAAGTAGTCTTTCTCTGAAATAAAGGATGATTTAGGTGCAAAAAGGAACATTATAAAAGCTCCATGGACTAAAGTAAAAAGGCCATAATGGATAATAAAGAAGAATGCTAGAAATTTCCCCCTTAGAAAAGAACTTGCTTGTGTGAAATTGTTTAGCTCAGAAGTATCATCTACCTGCTCTATACCACTATTCATAATTTCGCCCTCATTCTTAGTTATGAACCCCTCAACTGTTGTCACTCTCCCTTGAGCAAGAAATATCCTAAAGAAATTAAATCCCCCTATTACAATATTTTCTACCCAGTAAAGAAAAATAATATCATACGGGTTCCAACCCCAAAACAGTATCCCCACTATCGGAATTAGATTAACCAGAACAAGAAGTATCGCCGAAGGCATCTTGATAGCACGAAATAGATACTCTAAAGAAAACATCCTACCTAAAATAGTAAGAAGCCTTTTAAAGAAATCTAACATAATTAATATGTTAACAAATGAATGAGAAAAAGAACAGACACATTAATTCACCTCTGCCTTCCTCTCCTTTATATATTCACTCCATGCCTGTATAAAATCTAGTGTAGCAACAAGAGGAATCTCTACAATAAAATTAGAAAATGCAGCTACTATATTGTACTCCTTCCATGTCCTTGAAAGAAAGGAACCCACCCTAGCTACAGGTGTTGTAATAGCATCAAGTACAAAGTCACTAAAACTCCTATCCTCACCTACACTTAACTCCTTTGATTTGTTTCTAACTACAACAGCAGCATATACTGTTAGAGCAATAGTAAAGGTATCATAGATAATTGATGTTATAGGTAATTTAGCAAGAAAGAAGACATATGCGATAAGGGCAAAAAGAGATAATGCTGAAAGTGAGTATATAAAATGCATGAAAATTCTTACAGGAGTATTTTTCTTATCTCTAATATCAACTTCATACTCCTCTTTACCCTCATCATTGTATATGTAACTTAAAGAAGCCTTTATTACTCTATCTAAATTCTCTTTTTTGGGTGGTTTAATTATTATAACCAAAAAAAACATTACAAATGTTGGTAGAAGAAAATCTACAATAGTAGCAGATAGATTAAACTCTTCATAGAATAACTTCGCTAAAGGAACCTCAAATAGGTAGAAAGTAACCCAATTAGATAGAAATACAGAAAGAGTTGAAAATATAGCAGAGTTTCGTAATCTAGTTTTTAATGTCTTGTTCCTTTTGTTGTAAACCTCCTTTAGTAGTTTTATATATTTTTTCTTGTCTTCCAAAGTAGAAACAATCTTTTCTGGTTTCTCGTTTAGCTCCTCTAATATATCATCAAAAAGTATAAATACTGTATCAATTTCCTGTGCAATATTATCAAATTTCCTATTAACTTTCCTGTTAATCTGCTTATAGCTACTCTCCTCTATATATGGCATCTTTTTTGAAATATCTTTCATTTCTTTTTCTGTCGGTTTCTTCCAGTTGGGATATGTAGTTTTTAAAAGACGATAGATAATATAATTATCATCTAGTTGATATAGTTTTCTTTGGGTTGAAATATTTACCAATTCAAATTTCTCTTTTTTAGATAGTAAGTCCTCTGGTGTAACAATAATTCTTTTGTTTAATATATATACCATAGCATTCATTACCCCTAACTCTTTTACCGGTCTAGTTAGTATCTCTTCAATCTCACAAGCTGCTATTTCTAAAACAAATATAGCTACATTGTTCTTTCTTTTAACATTAAGGTCCCTATGTGAATTATATATATCCTCTAAAAAGAAAAGATACTTATACAACACCTCTGCTACTACATCTACTCTACTTTTAGGTATCCTATGATTAGGTAAATGTCCACCTCGTATTAACTCCTCCGTAATAGTCTGAGCTAAACCGGCTGAATCAAAATTTTTCATTCTGAAACCAACCATTTTAGGAAACAGAATTCTTTTTAAAATCCTTTCAATTGCTCCTCTTCTTAGTGCGTTATCTTCTTTCCAATCAATAATTTTACGAATCTTTTCATAAAACCTAGCTATACTAGAAGCTATCTCATCAACATGAATTACTGTTCTTGATTGTCTTAATCTTTCTAATTCTTGGACATACAAATTAGTAACTAAAAGTATCTCCTTGTTTAGATTACATTTTGTTTCAGATGATTGTTTCTTAGTACTCCTTTTTATTTTTTTCTCTTTTGTTTCTTTTTTTATTCTCTTTTTTCTTTCCACTAACCAAGCATTATACATTAACAACATATGAGATTCATCTACCTAAATATTTAGAAATTGAATATATACAAAAGTTTAATATATACTGTATGAATATGTTTAATGATCCAATATTTCAACAAAGACCTACATATGTAGAAGTTTGTTTAGAGAATTTAAATAACAATATCTCTTTAATAAGAAGTATCACAAACAGAAGAAAGATATTGGGAGTTGTAAAAGCTAATGCATACGGTCATGGATTAGTAGAAATTTCTAATAAATTACAAGACTTAGGTATAGAGTATCTTGGAGTAGCCTACATTGAAGAAGCTGTATATCTTAGAAAAAATGGTATACATATACCCATCCTTGTTCTTGGTGCTGTTGATACTTCTCAAATACCTCTTTACTTAAAAAACGATATAGATATTACTGGTTCCTCTATAGAGACGCTAGAAGAGATATCTAAGGTATCCTCAAAGTTAAAAATTAAGGCAAAGATCCATCTTAAGATTGACACTGGAATGGGGAGGATAGGAGTTCAGTGGGATAGGAAAGAAGAGTTTCTTAAAAAGGCTTACTCATTAGACACTATTGAAATCGTTGGAATATTCTCACACTTTGCTGATTCAATAAAGGATAAAGAGTTTTCAAATAAACAGCTTAAGAGATTTAATGAGGTATTAAAATATATTGAGGAGAAGTATGAAAGACCTAAACTTGTTCATATGGCAAATAGTGGAGCCATATCTAATAGCTTTGAAGAATCATTCTTTGATATGGTTAGACCTGGTTTAATGATATATGGTTACTCTTTAAATCCAAATATCCAAAAAATACTTAAACCACTAATGACATTTAAAACAAAGGTCTCCTACTTTAAAGTTTTAGAAAAAGGAATAAATATTGGATATGACAGATTGTACAAAACCAACCAACAAACACGAGTAGTTACACTACCTGTAGGATATGCAGATGGATATCC